>CAIYQJ010000148.1 GCA_903928275.1 uncultured Chloroflexota bacterium | reverse complement strand
CGTTGGTCTTGGACGCGATCTCCTTGGCGAGCTGCGCCCCGATGTTCTCGAACGGGTTCTGGAGCTCGATGTCCTTCGCGATCGTCACGCCGTCGTTCGTGATCGTCGGCGAGCCGAACTTCTTGTCGAGGACGACGTTGCGGCCCTTGGGGCCGAGGGTGACGCGGACCGCGTCCGCGAGCTGATCGATGCCCCTCTTGAGCGAGCGGCGTGCCGCGTCGTCGAAGACGACCTGCTTGGCCAAGGTACGTGTCCCTCCTGGGTTGTGGGCGCCCGCTCATGGCGGGCGGGCGCGCGCGGGGTCGGTCGAACGAGCCTGTC
Source organism: uncultured Chloroflexota bacterium (assembly GCA_903928275.1). Taxonomy (GTDB): domain Bacteria; phylum Chloroflexota; class Limnocylindria; order Limnocylindrales; family CSP1-4; genus CAIYQJ01. The sequence continues at coordinate 3,354 of CAIYQJ010000148.1, read as the reverse complement.
GGTCGAAGGGGCCGGTCAGGCCTCGACGATCGCGAGGATGTCCTTCTGGCTGAGGATGAGGAGCTCGTCGCTGTCGACCTTGAACTCCGTCCCGGCGTACTTCGCGTAGAGGACGCGGTCGCCCTTCTTCACGTCCATCTTCTCGCGGGTTCCGTCATCGAGGAACCGGCCCGGGCCCACCGAGAGGATGAGGCCCTCCTGGGGCTTCTCCTTCGCCGTGTCCGGGAGCACGATCCCGCTCTTCGTCATCTCCTCGCGTGGCGTGGGCATGATGACGACGCGGTCGCCGAGCGGGCGAAGCTTCTTCGAGCTCGCAGAGGCGGTGGCCAACGGGTGTCCCTCCTGCGTGATCGGGTCGCGGCGCGGACGCGCCGAGGCCCAGGTCTGACCATGGATATCGATGGGCGGGCGCGTCATCCGCGGCCCCCTGCCGTCCTCCGTTCGCGAAGCGACGGTCCGGGCCCGCGCCGCTGTCGTGGCGCGGCAACGGCGTTGGTGCCGTCGTCCGGTGATTAGCACTCTCCAGTCGAGAGTGCTAATCTACGCGCCCGGTCGTGGGGATGTCAAGCGCGCCGTCGCGGCCGCTGTCGTCGGCGTCGTGGCCGCGCGGCACGGCGGACCGGTCAGCGTCGGCCTGCGGTCGGTCGGGGCGGACGAAGAGCCGGTCGTATGACGCGACGAGGGCCTCCCCGAGCGCGTCCGGTTCCTCGGCCAGCCGTTCCGCGACCCAGCGCGCGGTGATCGCCACCCACTCCGGGGCGTTCCGGCGGCGCGGTGCGCCCGGCGGAGACAGGTACGGCGCGTCCGTCTCGACGAGGAGCGCGTCGCGCGGCACGAGGCGCACGGCCTCGGCCGTCGCCTCTTCCCCCTTCCGGAACGCGAGCCCCGAAACGGAGACCGCGCAGCCGAGGGCAAGCGCGGCGGCGACATAGTCCGCCGGCCCCGACACGCTGTGGAGCACCGCGGGCGGGCGTCCGGCGAACCGGGCGGTCGCGGTCGCGTCCCCGAAGCCCGCCTCTCGCATCGCCGCGAGCAGGTCGTCCTGCGCGTCGCGCTCCCCTGGCTTCGAGCGGCAGTGGAGGATGGCGGGCTTGCCGGTCGCGAGCGCGAGGTCGAGGTGGCGGCGCAGGTTCGCGCGTTGGTCGGCCGGCGGCGACCACGCCCGATCGTAGTCGAGCCCCGTCTCGCCGAGGGCGATGACGCGCGGATCGACCGCGAGCTCCACGATCCGAGCCCACGCCTCCGCGCCCGCCTCGGCCGCCACGTGCGGGTGGATACCCGCCGCGGCATCGAGCCACGGATGGGCGTCGACGACGGCGAGCGCGGCCTCCGAGGTCGCGACGTCCACGCCCGGGACGAGGATCCGCTCGACCCCCGCCGCGCGGGCCGCCGCGATGACCTCGGCGAGATCGGCGTCAAATGGGCGGACCTGGAGATGGCAGTGTGAATCGACGAGGCGCATGGACGAAGCGTACCCGGCCGCGGGCGAGGGAGCCAGGGCGCGCGGGGGGGGCCGAGCGGCCGAAGGCGGCGCGGACCCGCCGGGGCGTCAGCCCGCCGTCGTGGAGTCGGTATCGAGGCGCGGGAACAGCGGGGTCGCCGTACCGAGCCTGCCCGGCTCCGACGCCCGCGCGCCCCACTGGAGCTCATCGAGGAGCGGCGGTCCACCGTTGCCGTCCGGCCCGTACAGGTACGCGTAGCCGAGCTGCTCGAGGACCCGCGGGGCCATGCCGGGGATGAACGGCGCCGCGGCGAGGCCCACGAGCCGGCACCCCTCCACGAGATCGCCCAGGACGCTGCGCAACCGCGCCGCCGCGTCGGCATCGCCGGTCTTCGCGACCTTCGCCAGCGCCCACGGAGCCTCGGAGTCCACGAAGCGGTTCGCCTCGCCGACGAACGACCAGAGCGCACCGAGCGCTTCGTCGAGGAGGCAGCGCTCGAGGAGATCCGCGTACGTCCGGCTCGCACGTTGCCACGCGGCGGCGAGAGGAGCGCCCTCGACGTCGCGCGGCGCGGGCCGCTCGCCGTCGAGGTACCGCCCGGCCATCGACACCGTCCGGTTCACGAGGTTGCCGAAGTCGTTCGCGAGGTCGGCGTTGTACCGGCGGATGAAGGAGTCCCAGCTGACGTCCGTGTCGCGATCGAAGGCGACCTCGCGGAGCGCCACGTAGCGGGCACCGTCCATCCCGAAGGCCGCGGCGAAGTCGACGGGGTCGAGGAAGTTGCCGCGGCTCTTGCTCATCCGCTCGCCCTGGGCCAGGAGCCAGCCGTGGACCCACACGTGCCTCGGCGCCTCGAGACCGGCCGCCCAGAGCATCGCCGGCCAGAAGATCGTGTGGAACCGGGCGATGTCCTTCCCGATCACGTGGAGATCGGCCGGCCACCAGCGGGCGAACGCGTCCGGATCATCGGGGAAGCCCGCCCCGGTGATGTAGTTGATGAGCGCGTCGTACCAGACGTAGATCGTCCCCGCCTCGGGATCCCAGGAGCCGTCCGGGCGCTCGGCGGACGAGCCGTCCGGCATGATCGGGAACGGGATCCCCCACCCCGCTCCGGCCCGGCTGATCGAGAAGTCCTCGAGGCCGCCACGGATGAACCCGAGCATCTCGTTGCGGCGGAACTCGGGCTCCACGAAATCGGGGTGCTCCGCGTACCACCGCTCGAGGCGCTCCTGGTACGCCGACAGGCGGAAGAACCAGTTGCGCTCCGTGAGCCACTGGAGCGGGACGTCCGGGTGGTTGGGACAGATCGTCCCGCGCGCCGTCTCCTGCACGTCGGTGGCGTTGCGGAATCCCTCGTTCGGGCAGTACCAGCCCTCGTACGAGCCCTGGTAGATGTCGCCGTTCGCGTGGGCGCGCCGGACCATCTCCTGCGCCGATCGCACGTGGTCGGGGTCGGTCGTCCGGATGAACCGGTCCGGACGGATCCCGAGCGCGTCCTCCGCCGTCCGGAACAGGGCCACCTGCTCGTCCACGAAATCGCGGGGCGAGCGACCCTCCTCGGCGGCGCGCATCGCGATGTTGACGCTGTGCTCGTCGGTCCCGGTCAGGAAGCGCGTCGGCACTCCGCGCATCCGGTGCCATCGGGCGAGGACGTCGGCCCCGATGACCTCGTACAGCGTGTGCAGGCCGGGGCGGTTGTTCGCGTACGCGATCGACGTGGTGATGTAGTAGCGGTCGGGCATGGCCGGCCGATGGTAGCAGGGCGGCCGGTGGGCGGACCGGTCCGCAGGACTCGTAGGACTCGCGGGCGGGCCGCTTCAGGCGCCGGGCGTGGGCCCCTCGCCCGTCGGGGCCTCGGGCGCTGGCGCTTCGGCGGGCGCGGGTGCATCGGGCGCGGGCGCATCGGCGTCGG
>CAIYQJ010000147.1 GCA_903928275.1 uncultured Chloroflexota bacterium | reverse complement strand
CCTGACCGCGGCGCCCGCCGGAGCGGCGGAGCCCGGCGCGCCGCGCGCGGGGCGGGGCGTCAGGCCTCGGCCGGCTCCGCGCTTGCCGCCTGCTGTGCGCGCAGCGCCTGGACGACGGAGAGCTTCTCGTAGAACTCGGAGCGCACCGACTTGACCTGGTCCGCGTCGAGTGCGAACTCGCTCCCGATCTGCATGAGCGCCGCGTTCTCCTCCGCAGAGATCGAGCCGTTGGCCGCGCCCACGAGGTAGCAGGCCCGCAGGAGCGCGAGCTTCTGGTCGGTCGTGGCCCGCGAGGACCAGTCGCGCGTGATGATGTAGTCCTCGGTCGCGCCGTACAGCTTCGACTGCGTCTTCGCCATCTCCACGACGAGGACCGCCTCGGCCTCGGGGATCGCCCCGGTCTCCACGACGATCTGCTCCATCGCCGCGGTCTCGGCGTCCGTCACCTGCATGTCCGCGAGGGCGGCGCGGCTGAGGATGTAGGCATACCCGGCGAGATACCGCGCCCGGTCCTCGGGCATCGCGTCGAGCGCGGCGGCGATCCGCCGGATCACCGCGGTCTCCGCCTCCGCGTCCACCGCCGGCTGGCCGGTGGGGTCAACGGGGCCGGCCGGTCCGGACGGAGCGGGGGTGGGGTTCTCGTCCAGGCCGAACAGGCGGCGGAAGACCATGGGTGCTGCTCCTCGGATCGTGGGGGCGGCTGACGGGCGATTCAGGTGGCGCCGAGCACGGCGGTCAGGGTACACCCCGCGACGGATGTCGCACCCCGCAGCGGCTCCGGACCGCGCCGGTGCTACGGGAGCGGGAACCCGGCAGCCCCGAGGCTGGCGGGCGAGACGATCGGCGATGGCGCGCCCAACGCGTGGCGCAGGAGGAAGTACTCGGGGAGCGGGTGGTCGTCGGTCACCAGCGGGCCCTGCCCGGCGAACTCCCTGACCCGGTCGTCCGCGAGCCACGTCATGTGCATGATGCGTTGCACCCAGCCGTCGACCGTCTTCTCCGGCGAGTCGTACGCGGACGAGATGTCCGCGAGCACACCCGGTCGGGCGAGCGCAGCGCGGATGGCCTCGGGCGTGAAGGCCATGGGCTCGTCCGAGCCGAGCATGTAGAAGCCGTAGCCGCCCTGCCCACGCATGATCGTCACGTGCGGGAAGACGTCCGCGAACGTCCGGACGTGGGCACGGAACTCGTCGATCGTCTGCCCGTACGGGATCCACTGCATCATGATCCCGCCCGGCTTGAGGTGGTCGCGCCCGGCCCGGTAGTACTCGAGCGACGAGATGACCGAGACGCCGGAGCTCTCGATCGGTGGCGGCGGGTCCGTCACGATGATGTCGTAGCGCCGGTCCGTCAGCTCCAGGTGGTTGCGGCCGTCCGTCACGATCACGCGGCCGTTGGGCTTCGCAAGGATCTCCGCCGCGTCGGGGTAGAAGTAGCTGAACATCGTCGGCACCGACGGCACGAGCTCCACCGCGTCGGTCTGGAGCCCCGCGATGACGGCCCCCCGGAAGGCCGAGCCCATCCCGAACGCGACGGTCAGCGCATCGGTCGCGCCCGGTCGGAGGATGAGCGGCAGGATCGGCATGAGCTTGGCGTCCACGGTGAGCAGCGTCATCGATGTCCCGGTGACCCACAGCTGCTGCGCGCCCAGTGTCCCCGCCTGCACCGACGCGATCTCGTCCTCGCGCGAGGCGAAGACCTGCGCTCCTCCGGCGCGGAGGCGCGCGACGGTGGGATCGACGAAGACCGAGCCCGCGATGAGCCCGACGACGACCACGGCCGCCGCAGCCCCGGCGAGGGTGGTGATCGCGAGGCGGGGCACGCGTTCCCGTACCCGGCCACGCAGCGCGAGCCACGCGGCGAGCCCGGCGTTCACGAGGACGACGAGCCCCACCGCCGGGGCCGATCCGACGGCCGGGATGACGAAGAAGGGGACGACGAACGTCCCGACGATCGCGCCGACGGTGTTGGCCGCGAGGAGCAGGCCGGCGCTCGTCGCGATCCGGCCCTCGCCCTCCGACACGAGGCCCGAGGCGGCCGGGAAGCTCAGGCCCATGACGATCGTCGCCGGGAGGACGACGAGCACCACGCGCACGAGAAGCGTCCCGATGTCGTCGGCACTGCCGGCCTTGGCCGGCTGCGAGATCACGAACGCGACGCCAGCGAGAGCGAGGATCGCCACGACGACCTGTGCGATCGCAAGGATGCGGACGGTGTGCCGGAGACGGGACCGGAGCAGCACGTACAGGAGCGCCCCGATCGCGAGCCCCGTGAGGAACACCGCGAGGATGAGCGTGAAGACGTAGGTGGAGTTGCCCGTCCCGGCCGCGAGCAGCCGTGTCCACAGGGTCTGATATGCGAGCGAGGTGAGGCCCGACACGAACGCGACGATGAGCGCCACCCGGGGGAGCGGGCTCTCGTCGGCCCTCTCCGCTCGCGACGCTGGGATCGCGGTCGCATGCGCTTCTGCCGGTGCGGTTGCTCCGGCCGCGTCTCCGGTCATCGGCGTCCGCCGCCGGTCGATGACGAGTGCCGCGAGTCCGGCGAGGAGCGAGCAGCACGCGCCGACCGCGAGGGTGCCCGTCAGTCCGAGCAGCTCGATGAGGACGAGGCCCGCGGCGGCCGCGCCGATGATCGCCCCGATCGTGTTGGCCGCGTACAGCCTGCCGAACGCCGAGCTCAGGTGGCCCGCGTCGCGGGACAAGTAGCGGGTGAGCGTGGGGAGCGTCGCGCCCATGAGGATCGTCGCCGGTGCCAGGGCGAGGAGGGCGAGGCCGAACCTCACCAGGGCGAGGACCACCGGCATCGCTTCCAGCCCCGTGAACGCCCACGCGTAGGCACCATGGATGAGGCGGAACGTGAGCGGCGTCGCAAGGACGACGACGACGAGGATGAGCTCGAGCCCGGCGTACATGCGCAGGGGCCGGCGGACGCGATCGGCCACGCGGCCGCCGAGCCACGAGCCGATGGCCATCCCGCCGAAGAACCCCGTGAGGATCGTGGAGACGGCCTGCGTCGTGTTGCCGAACACGAGGACGAGCTGGCGTGCCCAGACGACCTCGTAGACGAGGCCCGCGGCCCCGGACAGGACGAAGATCGCGAGGATGGCGCGCCGGCTCACGGCGCCCATGCCGGGAACGGCCCGCTCGTGCGTCTCGGTCGGCGTCGACATCGCCGCGGAGCATAGGCCGGGACGGCGATCGGCGTGGGCCTCCGCAGTGGCGCCGCCGGCAAGCTCGGTCCGACGAGGCGGATGCGGCCGGCGCGGCAGTGCGGGCCGTCGTCGGCGGCCGTGCGGGACGGGCGCCGGCACTTCGGGCCCGACGGCTCTGGCGCCGGCACTTCGGGCCCGACGGCTCTGGCGTCGGCCGTCATGGCTTCGGACGATGCGGGCGTGGGCATCCGGCAGCGTCGCCGTCGCTCGCGGCCCGGGAGGTGACGGGCGGACCGGTCCGCCCGACGGTCGGGGGTGTGGCATGACGTCGACCTTCGGAAGGATCACGGCCGGAGCTGGCGTCGCGCGAGCGGCGTGATGGCGACATCGGCCATCATCGAGATCCGGCGCGGCGACGAGCGGCGCGAGCTCGTGCTGCCGCCCGGGGAGGCGGGCCTCGGGCGCGCACCCGACAACGACATCGTCCTCGACGACCCGCTCGTCTCGCGCCGCCACGCCCGCTTCGCGTGGGACGGGACCACCCTCTCGGTGACCGACCTGGGCAGCAGCAACGGGACACGGGTCAACGACCTCGAGCTCGACCCACGTGCGCCCCGGATGCTCGGCGCCGGTGACGTCGTCCGCATCGGGGGGTGCACACTGACCGTCGCGCCGCACCCCGCGTCCGAGGAGACGCTGCCGCCCCGGCCGGTGGAGAGCGGCGCCACCGAGCCCGCGACGATCTTCTTCACGTCGGCCGGGCCTCGGCTCGTCGTGACGACGTCGCGGGGCGCGGTCGAGCATCCTCTGGACCGCGACGACCTCAGCCTCGGAAGGGACCCGTCGAACGACATCGTCGTCGACGACCCGGTCGTCTCGCGCCACCACGCATCGCTCCATCGCTCGGGCGACGGCTACGAGATCGTGGATCTCCAGAGCGCGAACGGCCTGAGCAGGGACGGAGCGCCGGTCGCGCGTGCCCGGCTCGCCGATGGGGACGTGCTCCGGATCGCCGGCGTCGTGTCCCTCGCCTACCGGAGCGGCGTGGGCATGCCGGCGGAGCCGAGCGGGGTCCGCACGCTCGACCTCACCGGGCGGGACAGCCTCACGATCGGCCGCGGACCGCGCAACGACGTCGATCTCGTCCACCCGACGGTGTCGCGGGTCCACGCCCGGGTCGTCACCCGCGATGGAGCGCTCCTCGTCGAGGACGCGGGCTCCGCGAACGGGACGTTCGTCAACGGAGAGCGCGTCAGGCAGGGGGCGCCGCGCCGCGTCGAGCCGGGGGACGAGATCCGGGTGGGGCCCGCCCGGTTCGTCGTCGCCCAGGGAGCGCTCGAGCAGTCGGACGATTCGCGCGACCTCCAGCTCGACGCCGTGCACCTGAACCAGCCGGTGAGCAAGGACCTGAACCTGCTCCAGGACATCTCGCTCTCGATCCGTCCGCGGGAGTTCGTCGCGCTCGTTGGCGTCAGCGGCGCGGGGAAGTCGACGCTTCTCGACGCGCTCAACGGCTTCCGGCCCGCCCGGGGCGGGAGCGTCCTCGTCAACGGCTCCGACCTCTACAGCAACTCCGACGCGTTCCGGACCGCGATCGGCTACGTGCCCCAGGACGACATCATCCACCGCGAGCTGTCGGTGCGACAGGCCCTCGACTACTCCGCGCGCCTCCGGCTCCCGGCCGACACGACGCTCGACGAGCGGCGCCGCAGGGTGGACGACGTGCTCGACACGCTCGGGCTCGTCGAGCGGGCGGACCTGCCCATCCACCGGCTCAGCGGCGGGCAGCGCAAGCGCGTCTCGATCGGGGTCGAGCTGCTGACCGAGCCGGGCCTGTTCTTCCTCGACGAGGCGACGTCCGGGCTGGACCCGGGGACCGAGAGCCAGCTGATGCGCCTCCTGCGCACGCTTGCCGACCGTGGCCATACCGTCGTGCTCGTCACCCACGCCACCAAGAACGTGATGCTCTGCGACCTGGTCGCATTCCTCGCCAAGGGCGGGCACGTGGCGTACTACGGTCCGCCGGACCAGGCGCTCGAGTACTTCGGCGTCGAGGACTTCGACGGCATCTACGACAAGGTCGAGCAGGAGCTGTCGCCTGCCGAGTGGGGCGCGCGCTACCGGAGGTCGGCGCAGTACCGCGAGTTCGTCGTGGCCCGCCTCCAGGAGCGGTACGGCGAGCTCGTGCAGCTGCCGCTTTCGTCCGGCGCGGCCCTCCGGCCCGGCGGGCAGCGTCGGCGCCCGTCGATGGTGCGCCAGTTCCGGGTCCTGTCGGCCCGCTACCTCAGCATCATCCGGCGCGACCGGGTCAACCTCCTCCTGCTGTTCCTCATCGCGCCCCTGCTCGCCTGCATCGACTTCATCGCCTGGCCCCGCGACGTCTTCGACCCGCAGACGGGTGCCGTCATGCGCGCGATGTCGATGCTCTTCATGGCATCGATCATCCCGTTCCTCGTCGGCGCTCTCAGCTCCGTCAGGGAGATCGTGAAGGAGGCCCCGATCTACCGGCGAGAACGGGCGGTCGCCGTTGGGATCACGCCGTACCTCATGTCGAAGGTCTGGGTCGGCGTCCTCTTCGCGCTGTACAACGCCGCCGTCCTCCTCGCCATCAAGCTGCTCGCCGTCGACATGTCGCACCTCGATGCGCACGCCATCGCGCTCGTGTACGTGACGCTCGCCCTCGCGGCGATCTCCGGGGTCATGTGGGGGCTGCTCATCTCGGCGGTCGCCCCGCGCGAGGAGCAGGCGATGCTCCTCGTCATCATCGTCGTCGTCGTCCAGATCGTCTTCTCCGGCGGCCTCGTGCCCCTGGACCGGCTCGGCACCGTGGGCGGGGCCATCGCCGACTCCACGAGCACCAAGTGGGTCTTCCAGGGGCTCACCACGGCGGCCGAGGTGCGGAGCGGCGACTGCACGACCCTGACGCTCGAAGGGTGCCGCCTGCCCGGGATCGAGAGCTATGCCACGCCCGCGGAGGGGCAGGTGATGGTGCGCTCGCTCGATGACACGTTCGGTCCGGTCTTCGGGACGAGCATGGCCGCCGCGTGGGCCGCCACCGGCCTCATCGCCGTCGTCCTCTACGCGGCGGTGTACGTGCTGCTGCGACGGAAGGACGTGCGATGACTCCCCGCGCGTTCGGCAAGTACGTCGTCGTCGAGGTCATCGGACAGGGCGGCATGGCGGACGTCTACCGCGCTCGCCACCCCACGCTCGCGCGGGACGTGGCGATCAAGGCGATCCACCCGCACCTGGCGACCGAGCCGGGCTTCCAGGAGCGCTTCGCCCACGAGGCGCGCCTCGTCGCCGGCCTGCGCCACCCGGGCATCGTCCAGGTCCACGACTTCGACGCCATCGGCGGCCGGCCGTACATGGTGATGGAGTTCATCGACGGCGGGACCCTGAAGGACCGGATCGCGCGTGCCCGTGCCGAACGCGGCCGGATGACCCTCGACGAGGCAGGTCGCTTCCTCGTCCCGATCGCGGACGCCCTCGACTATGCCCATGCCCGCGGGGCGGTCCACCGCGACATCAAGCCCGCGAACATCCTCCTCACGTCGGCCGGCGACCCGGTCCTCAGTGACTTCGGGATCGCGAGGATCCTCGAGGATTCGATCCAGGTCAGCGCGACCGGGGCGCTCGTGGGGACGCCTGCCTACATGTCGCCCGAGCAGGCGGGCAGCCGGCCGGTGGACGCCCGGAGCGACCAGTACTCGCTCGGGATCGTGGCATACGAGATGGTCACCGGGCGGGTGCCCTTCCACGGCGAGTCCCCGACGGCGGTGATGGTCCAGCACCTGCAGGACCCCCCGCCCGAGCCCCGCCTGCTGAGCCCCGACCTTCCGGCATCCGTGCAGGCGGTCATCCTGAGGGCGCTCGCGAAGGACCCCGCTGCCAGGTTCGCGTCCGCCGGGGAGATGGCGCGGGCCTTCACCGCCGCGATGCGGGACGGAGCGGATGCTGGGGCCACCCTCGTGCCATCTCCCGACGACGCGCCGACCGTCCTGGAGATCATGCCCGGAGCCCTCGCCATCGCCGCGGATCTTCCGACACTCCGCCCCGGGGCGGACGCGGGCGCCCCGACCGGGCCTCCGGGAGCCGGGTCGAGCGGCGGACCCGGGTCGAGCGGCGGACCCGGGTCGAGCGGCGGACCCGGGTCGAGCGGCGGACCCGGGCCGGGCGGCGGCCCCGCTGCGAGCGGCTCGTCCTCGATCACCCTGCGGCCCGAT
>CAIYQJ010000146.1 GCA_903928275.1 uncultured Chloroflexota bacterium | reverse complement strand
CGAGGCGGAGGTCGCCAAGACGATCGCCGAGGTCGAGGTCTTCGGGGCGGACGAAGCCGCCGAGATCGCGGTCGAGGCGGAGGTCGAGGCGGAGGTCGCCAAGACGATCGCCGAGGTCGAGGTCTTCGGGGCGGACGAAGCCGCCGAGATCGCGGTCGAGGCGGAGGTCGAGGCGGAGGTCGCCAAGACGATCGCCGAGGTCGAGGTCTTCGAAGCGGATGAGGCCGCCGACGTTGCCGAGGCCGCCGTGGTCGCCGCCGTGGAGGCCGAGGCCGACGCGGCGCTTGTCGAGGCGATCGCCGAGGAGACCGTCCTCGAGGCCGTCGAAGCCGTCGACGAGGCGGAAGCGGACGCGTCCACGCGGGACAAGCAGCGCTGAGCCGCGGCCGCCCCGGGCGGCCGCACCGAGCGATGATCGAAGGGGCCCGACGGCTTCGGCCGCCGGGCCCCTTCGCGTTCCCGGGCGCCTGCGACGGTGCCTCCGGCGGGGCGTGCTAGCATGGCGCAGACGCCCGACCGGGCGTCGGAACGGAACGGACGTTCGACTCGATGGACCGCTTCGACAAGTTCACGGATCGCGCGCGCAAGGTCCTGACGCTGGCTCAGGACGAGGCCCAGCGCTTCAACCACAACTACATCGGCACGGAGCACCTGCTCCTCGGCCTCGTCCGCGAGGGCGAGGGTGTCGCGGCGCGCGTCCTCGAGAACATGAACGTCGAGCTGCCCAAGGTGCGGACCGCGGTCGAGTTCATCATCGGGCGGGGCGACCGGCCGGTCGTCGGCGAAGTGGGGCTCACGCCGCGCGCCAAGCGCGTCATCGAGCTCGCCATCGACGAGGCGCGCCGCCTCGGTCACAACTACATCGGCACGGAGCACCTGCTCCTCGGCCTCGTCCGAGAGGGCGAGGGGATCGCGGCGGGAGTCCTCGAGTCGCTCGGCGTGAACCTCGACAAGGTCCGCCACGAAGTGATCCGGGTCCTCTCGCAGTCCTCCGCCGCGGGCCCGGCCCAGGAGTCCAAGCGCGCGAGCCGGACTCCCACCGTCGACCAGCTCGGGATCAACCTGACCGACGCCGCCCGGGCCGGCAAGCTTGACCCCGTCATCGGGCGCGAGAAGGAGATCGAGCGGGTCATCCAGATCCTCTCCCGGCGGACGAAGAACAACCCGGCGCTCATCGGCGAGCCCGGGGTGGGGAAGACCGCCATCGCGGAGGGCCTCGCGCACCGGATCGTCTCGGGCGACGTCCCGGAGACGCTCATCGACAAGCGCGTCCTCACGCTCGACATCGGCTCGCTCGTGGCGGGCACCAAGTACCGCGGCGAGTTCGAGGAGCGGCTCAAGAAGATCATCGAGGAGCTGCGCGCCACGAACGACGCGATCCTCTTCATCGACGAGCTGCACACGCTCGTGGGCGCCGGTGCGGCCGAAGGCGCCATCGACGCGGCGAACATCCTCAAGCCACCGCTCGCCCGCGGCGAGCTCCAGTGCATCGGCGCCACGACCCTCGACGAGTACCGCAAGTACATCGAGCGGGACGCGGCGCTCGAACGCCGATTCCAGCCGGTCATGGTCGAGGAGCCCACGCTCGAGCAGACGATCGAGATCCTGCAGGGCGTGAAGGAGCGGTACGAGCAGCACCACAAGGTGACGATCACGGACGACGCCATCCAGGCCGCCGCCGATCTCTCGATCCGCTACATCACCGACCGCCACCTTCCGGACAAGGCGATCGACCTCATCGACGAGGCCGCATCGCGCGTCCGCCTCCGCTACGCCTCCGCACCGCCGCCGCTCCGCGCCGCCCAGAAGGAGCTCGAGCAGGCTGTCCGCGAACGCGAGGCCGCGGTCAACGTGCAGGAGTTCCAGGAGGCGACCGCGCTCCGCGAGCGGGAGACGGAGCTCAAGGCACGCGTCGACGAGCTCCGGAAGGAGTGGCACGACGCCGTGGCCGCCGCGCAGCCCAGCGTCGACGGCGAGGAGATCGCGCACGTCGTCTCGATGTGGACGGGGATCCCCGTCACCCGGATCGCGCGCGAGGAGTCCGATCGCCTGTTGAACATGGAGGCCTCGCTCCATGGCCGGGTCATCGGCCAGGAAGAGGCGATCGGCATCGTGAGCCGGGCGGTCCGCCGCGCGCGGGCCGGCCTGAAGGACCCCAAGCGCCCCATCGGTTCGTTCATCTTCCTCGGGCCCACCGGCGTCGGGAAGACGGAGCTCGCGAAGGCGCTCGCCGAGTTCATGTTCGGCTCGGAGGACTCGCTCATCAAGGTCGACATGAGCGAGTTCATGGAGCGCCACAACGTGAGCCGGCTCGTGGGCGCACCTCCCGGCTACGTCGGCTTCGACGAGGGCGGCCAGCTGACGGAAGCGGTCCGCCGGAAGAGCTACGCGGTCGTCCTCCTCGACGAGGTCGAGAAGGCGCATCCCGAGGTGTTCAACATCCTCCTCCAGATCCTCGAGGACGGGCACCTGTCGGACGCGAAGGGACGCCGGGTCGACTTCCGCAACACGATCATCATCATGACCTCCAACCTCGGCGCGAGGCAGCTGCAGACGAACTCGGCCCTGGGCTTCCGACCGATCGGCGAGACGGAGGCGCAGCGTGACCAGATGAGCTACGACCTCATGCGCGAGAAGGTGACGGCGGAGCTCAAGCAGTCGTTCCGGCCGGAGTTCCTCAACCGGATCGATGCGACCGTCGTCTTCCGCCCGCTCACCGTCGAGGAGATCCGCCAGATCGTGGACCTCATGCTCGGCCGCGTGCGCGATCGCCTCCGCGCCCAGGACATGTCGCTCGAGGTCACGCAGGCGGCCAAGGACCACCTGATCACGATCGGCTACGACGTCGCCTACGGCGCGCGGCCCCTGCGCCGGGTGATCCAGAACCTGATCGAGGACCCGCTCGCCGAGCAGCTCCTGCTCGGGCGGTACGGCCCCGGCGAGTCGATCGTCGTCGACCGCGACCCCGACGCGGGCCTCTCCATCCACGCGGCCGCCGAGAAGACGCCGGTCGAGGCGCTCTAGGCGCCGGCGCCGCCCGTGTCCTCCGCGCGCGGACCTCGCGCACAGACGCGCTACGTCTGCCAGGCCTGCGCCGCCGAGCAGCTCCGATGGGAGGGCCAGTGCCGCGCATGCGGGGCGTGGAACTCCCTCGTTGAGACGCCGGTCGAGCGTCCCCGACGGCACGCGTCCGCCGGACCCGCGAGCTCCGCCCGCCCGATCGCCCTCCGCGACGTCGCCGACTCGGACGCGGTCCGGCGACCGATCGGCATCGGCGAGATCGACCGGGTGCTCGGAGGCGGGCTCGTCCCGGGCTCGGTGGTGCTCGTCGGCGGAGAGCCGGGGATCGGGAAGTCCACGCTCGTGCTCCAGGCGGCGGCGGGCATCGCGGCGGCGGGCGGAACCGTCCTCTACGCGACCGGCGAGGAGTCCGCCGCGCAGGTGCGGCTGCGCGCCTCGCGGCTCGGCCTGCTCGAGACGCCCGCCGGCGAGCGGATCGCCCTCCTGGCCGACAGCGAGATCGGGCGCATCGTGGAGGCGGCTCGCGCATCCCGGCCGGACGTCCTCATCGTCGACTCCATCCAGACGGCCACGCTCGACGAGCTCGCCGGGCCTGCCGGCAGCGTGGGGCAGGTCCGCGAATCGACCCTCCGGCTCATGGAGATCGCGAAGGGCGAAGGCGTCGCCACGATCCTCGTGGGGCACGTGACGAAGGACGGGAGCCTGGCCGGGCCCAAGGCGCTCGAGCACCTCGTGGACGCGGTGCTGACGCTCGAAGGCGAGCGCTACGCCGCCTTCCGCCTCCTGCGGGCGGTGAAGAACCGGTACGGGTCCACCGATGAGGTCGGCGTCTTCGAGATGGGCGAGCATGGCCTGGCCGCGGTGGCCGACCCGGCGCGAGCGTTCTTCGCGCAGGACGGCGGCGCGCCAGGCAGCGTCGTGGCGCCGGGCAGCGTCGTGGCGCCCACGCTCGAGGGCACCCGACCGCTCCTCGTGGAGGTCCAGGCGCTGGTGGCACCCGGCGGCTACGGTGCGCCGCGCCGCACGGCGACAGGGCTCGACGCGAACCGGCTCGACCTGCTCGTGGCCGTCCTGGCCCGGCGCGCCGGCGTCGGCCTCGGCTCCCACGACGTGTATGCGAGCCTCGCCGGCGGCCTGCGCGTCGACGAGCCCGCGCTGGACCTCGCCGTGGCGGCGGCCCTCACGTCGTCGCTCCGCGACCGGCCGATCGATCGCGACACCGTCGCGATCGGGGAGGTGGGGCTCCTCGGGGAGCTGCGGCCCGTGGCCGGGCTGGAGCGGCGCCTCCGGGAGGCGGCGCGGCTCGGGTTCCGGTGCGCGGTCGTGCCGCGCGGTGGACGGGCCGACGGCGACGCCGCCCTGGGGATCGAGACGATCCGCGTCGGGTCCCTGCGCGAGGCGCTCGGTCGGCTGGTCGGCGCGCCGGTCGAGCGAGCCGGGCACCGACCCGTCGGCAGCGCCGACCCGTCGGCGGCTGAGCGATGGTAGGCTCGTGCACGGTACGCCCCCCTGGGCGATCGGACCTCCCCCGCTCTGAGCCGCGCCTCCGCCCGTGATCCGCATCATCCGCATCTTCGGCGCCGCGATCGGTGCCATCATCGGTCTCGCGCTCGCGACCGGCGGCCTGTTCGGCGGCGCCTCGTACGCCGGCGCGCTCATTGCCGCCTGGGTCGTGGCGTGGACGATCCTCGGGTTCGCGATCCTCCCGTACGTCACCGTCGTGCCCGCCGCGTGGCTCGTGCGCGAGGTGCAGCGGATGTCGACCGCCGAGTTCGTCGCGGCGATCGGCGGGCTGCTCGTCGGCCTCCTCATGGGCCTGCTGCTCGGTGTGCCGCTCTCGGCGTTCCCGGCGCCGGCCGGTACGTGGCTGCCACTCGCCGTCTCGCTCATCCTCGGGCTTGGCATGACGGGGCTGACGGTCGCCAAGCGCCATGACCTCGTCGCGGCCGCGGAGGCGGTCGGCCTCGTTCGTCGCGAGCGCGCCCCGGCAGTCCGGAGCGACCTGGACCCCGCGATCGTCGTCGACACGAGCGCGATCATCGACGGGCGGATCGTGGACATCGTGGAATCCGGGTTCCTGTACGGGCGACTCGTCGTGTCGCGCGCGGTGCTCGACGAGCTCCAGAAGATCGCCGACAGCCCCGACACGCTCCGGCGCAATCGCGGTCGCCGCGGCCTCGAGATCCTCGCCCGCCTCCAGAAGGACGGACGGACGGCCGTCGTCATCGTGGACGACACGGCGCCATCCGTGGTCGAGGTCGACCAGAAGCTCGTCATGCTCGCCGCGTCGCTGGACCGCATCATCCTCACGAACGACTTCAACCTGAACCGCGTCGCGGAGCTCCAGCACATCCGCGTGCTCAACGTGAACGGCCTCGCGAACGCCGTGAAGCCGGCCCTCCTTCCGGGCGAAGACCTGCGCGTGCGCGTCGTCCAGGAAGGGAAGGAGTCCGGCCAGGGGGTCGGCTTCCTCGATGACGGGACGATGGTCGTCGTGGAGGGCGGGGCACGGCTCATCGACCGCGACGTCGACGTCACCGTCACACGCGTCCTCCAGACCGTGGCCGGGCGGATGATCTTCGCGCATCCGCGCGCGGGCTGACGAAGCGACCCCGGATGGCGGGATCCGACCGGCCGTGACGGGCGTCGACGTGGTCGTCGTCGCCGGCGGGGAGAGCACGCGCATGGCCGGCCGCGACAAGCTGTCCGCAGTGGTCGGCGGTCGCCCCCTTCTCGCATGGACGCTCGCGGCCGTCGCCGCGGCGCCGATCGTCGAGCGGATCGTCCTGGCGGCCGCCCCCGCGCGCGCCGACGTCCTCGCGGCGGGCGGGTGGCTGCCGTCCAAGGTCGTGGCCGTCGTGCCCGGTGGCCGGCGCCGCCAGGAGTCCGTGGCAGCCGGAGTGGCCGCCCTCCACGCCCCGCCCGACCGGCTCATCCTCGTCCACGACGGTGCGCGACCGCTCGCATCCGCACCGCTCTTCGCCCGCGTCGCCGAGGCGGCCCGACTCCACGGCGCGGCGATCCCGGCCGTGCCGGTCGCCGAGACGCTGAAGCGGACGCACGCCGGCGTGGTGGTCGAGACCGTGGACCGCGCGACGCTCGTCGCGGCCCAGACGCCGCAGGGATTCCGCTGTTCGCTGCTCGCCGCCGCCTACGCCCGCATGCCGCCGGCGGGGGAGGCGACGTGGACCGACGAGGCCGCGCTCCTCGAGGCGTGTAGCATGACCGTCCACGTCGTGCCCGGGGAGGCGCTCAACCTGAAGGTCACGTATCCGGACGATCTCGTGCGCGTGGCGGCGCACCTCTCCCCGTCGCTGTCGGCGCCGGGGTCCCTTGCCGTGGCCGCCGTCGCGGCGTCGGCGCCGACGGACCTGCGCGTCGGGATCGGGGAGGACGCCCATCCCTTTGGGCCGGGCGCTCCGCTCGCCCTCGGCGGCCTGACATTCGACGACGCGCCGCGCCTCCTCGGCCACTCCGACGGCGACGCGGCGCTCCATGCCGTCGCTGATGCGCTCCTCGGCGCGACCGGGATGGGCGACCTCGGGCGGCTCTTCCCCGCCGGCCCGGAGACGCCCCGCGGCATCCCCAGCGGCGCGATGCTGTCCGAGGTCGTGGCCCGGGTCCGTGCCGCCGGGTGGGCCCCGGCCTCGGTCGACCTCGCGATCGCCGCATCGCGCCCGCACCTCGGCTCCCGGCTCGACGAGATGGCTGCCACGATCGCCGGCATCGTCGGGCTGCCGGTCGACCGGGTCGGCGTGAAGGCGTCGACGGGGAACCTCCTCGGCCCGGAGGGCGCGGGACGCGCGATCTCCGCCCGGGCCGTCGCCGTGGTCGTTGGGCGCGGCGGGGAGCCCGGCCTGTGACGCTCCACCTCCTCGACACGCTCTCGGGCGAGACGCGGCCGTTCGAGCCGCTCGACCCGACGAACGTGCGCGTCTACAGCTGCGGCCCCACCGTCTACGGGCCGGCGCACGTGGGCAACTTCCGATCGTTCCTCTTCGCCGACCTCCTCGTCCGGTACCTCCGCTATCGCGGCTTCCCCGTGACATGGGTGATGAACATCACCGACGTGGACGACAAGATCATCCGCGGGGCCCTGGCGGACGGGACGGGGATCGCGGAGGTCGCCGAGCGGTACACGACGCGCTTCCTCGCCGACGCGGCGACGCTCCGGATGACCGTCCCGGACGTCCTGCCGCGGGCGACGGCCCACATCGACGAGATGGCGGCGCTCATCGAAGCGCTCCTGGCGCGCGGCCACGCCTACCGGACGGATGACGGCTCGATCTTCTTCCGCATCGCGTCCTGGCCCGCCTACGGGCGGCTGGCCCATCTCGACCCGGCCGAGATGCGGATCGGGGAGCGCGTGGAGGCCGACGAGTACGCGAAGGACGACGTCCGCGACTTCGCGCTCTGGAAGGGCCCACGGGACGGCGAGCCCCCGTGGGAGACCGCCGTGGGCCCCGGCCGGCCCGGCTGGCACATCGAATGCTCGGCGATGAGCATGCGCTACCTCGGGACGTCCTTCGACGTGCACACGGGCGGCGTCGACCTCGTCTTCCCGCATCACGAGGATGAGATGGCCCAGAGCGAGGCCGCGACCGGCGACCCGTTCGTGCGCACGTGGCTGCACTGCGCCCACCTCCAGATGGGCGGCGAGAAGATGGCGAAGTCCACCGGGAACATCGCCCGGGTGGGCGATGTCGTCGCCGAGGGCGTCTCGCCCAGGGCGCTGCGGTACGCGCTCATCGCCGCCCACTACCGCATGGGCCTGTCCTTCGGACCGGATTCGCTCCACGCCGCCGCGTCGGCCGTCGAGCGCCTCGACGCGGTCTGGGCCGCGCTCGGCGGCTACCCGTCGGACGCGGCCGACGACGCCGCGCTCGACGCCGTGCTCGAGACGGCGCGGCGCGGCTTCGAGGACGGGCTCGACGATGACCTGAACGTCTCGCCCGCGCTCGCGGCGGTCTTCGACCTCGTGCGGGAGCTCAATCGCCGGATCGCGGCCAGGATCCTGTCGACGGCCGATGCGGGCCGCGCCCGGGACGTCCTGGCCGACCTGGACCGCGTCCTCGCGCTCCTGCCCGACGAGGATGCCCTCGAGCCCGAGCTGGCGGCGCTGGTGGAGGCCCGTGCCGCCGCCCGTGGCCGGCGCGAGTGGGCCGAGAGCGACCGGTTGCGCGCGGAGCTGCTCGACCGTGGCATCGCGGTCGAAGATACGCGGGACGGCCAGCGATGGCGCAGGACGGAGGCTCGACATGGCTGAGCGGCGCGGGCGCCCCACGGGTGGCGACGGCGGACGCGGCGGCGGGCGAGGGCCTCACGATGGCCGTCCGCACCGACCCGACGACAGGGCACGACCGAGCGGCCCGGGCGACCGCGGACGGCCTGACGCGTCGGACCGTCGAGGGCGACCGCCCGGCGACGAGCGCGCAGGGGACCGCGACCGAGCGTTCCGCGACGATCGGACCGCGCCCGGCCGT
>CAIYQJ010000145.1 GCA_903928275.1 uncultured Chloroflexota bacterium | reverse complement strand
CGGCACGTCGATCTCGACCTGGTCTCGGCCCAGTCGTTCGAGGTAGGCGTCCACGTCGAAGTCGTATTCGCGGAGCCGGCGGGCGGCGACGGCACGCTGCTCGTCGCTAAAGAGCTCGTGCCACCGCGGCCGAAGCACCTCGGCCTCGACGCTCAGGTCGAGCCGGCCGTTCTCCCAGAGCACGACGTAGCCGAGAGATGGCTCTTTCGTGTCGAGCAGGTACCGGGCCGTCTCGAGGCCTCCCTCATTCGAGACCATGTCGATGAGGTACCGCGCCGTGTAGTTGATCTCGCTCCTGGCGCGGCGATACAGCTCGATCATCGCCTCGTGGAAGTCCAGCTCGAGCGTCATTGCCGCAAGGTTAGCGTTCGTGGCAAGGTGGACACGGGTCGCCCGATGGTCATCGTGGGCGACTTCGATGTCGGCATTCAGCGGGCCTCCTCGGGCCGGGCGTCCCCGACCGGTCTTGCGGCGTAGCTCTCGGTCGCGATCCGGTCGAGCACGCCGACGAGGCGGAGCAGGTTCGCCGGGTCCTCCGGGACCAGGAGTGGGAATGTCGGCCAGCCGTTCAGCTGGCTCTCTGGGATCTCCACGCCGTCCATCTCGTTGAGCGCGATGCGCAGCTCGTTGCGGGCGGCATCCGTGTCGAACGGCGGGTGGCGCATGTTGCCGAACTGGACGACGATGTCGCCCCGGGCCCGCGCCGAGATCGTGGACTGCGTTCCCCGGGGCTCGAGGTCGAGGTCCACTTGCAACCACAGCTCGGGCTCGGTCGTGCTCCCGTTGGTCGGGAAGCGGGTGAGCGTCTTCGTGCGGACGCCCACGGCGCGAGCCAGCTCGCGTTCCTTGCGGTCGGCCCAGTCGGCCAGCTTCTCGATGACGGCGCGGGCGGCCGGGCCGTGGCGACGCCCGATCTCCTCCGCGAACGACTCGTCGTCCCAGGGCTGGGGCGTGCGCTCCGTCGAGAGCGCGAGGTCGAGCACGATCGGGACGTGGTCGGAGAGGCCGGCCTCGACCGCGGCCGGGTCCAGCGACAGGGCCGTCAGCTGGCCCGCAAGCGACGGCGAGACGAAGACGTGGTCGAGCTCGACATTCGCCCAGGTAGCCAGATGACGGCAGGTTCCACCATGGCCGCACGGGCAGTCCAACGGCGATGTCGGCGGACGTGCGGCGACCGACTTCGCCTCGACGAGCCCGAGCGAGCGGACCGCCGCGAACACGGCGTCCGCGCGAGCGATCTGCTTCGGGTCTTTGGTGGAGCTCGAGACGTTGAGGTCTCCGCCGAGGATGACGCGAGCGCCGTGCGGCGAGTCGAAGAGCGGGACCAGGTCGGCGACGACCCGGAGCATCGTCGACACGGCCGAACCGTCCATCACGCCGTACACGCTCACGAGGGTGATCGGCTGGATCTGCGGCATGAACAGGCGGGCGACGGCCACGGATCCCGGGTGCGTGTTCGCGAGCAGGAACCTTCGGTGGGACCACCGGTCGCGGACGGAGCGGAGGGGCTCGATCGTGACCGCGGGATCGAGCGCGACGACCGCCGAGCCCCAGTTCCGATGCCCGGCAAGCTCCCCGTACACGGCCCGGTCGCGCCCCAGCTCCAGCGGCGGTACCGCTTCCTGG
>CAIYQJ010000144.1 GCA_903928275.1 uncultured Chloroflexota bacterium | reverse complement strand
GGGCGTCGACCTGCTCGCCGTGGAGCCGCTCGCGGCTGTAGCCGCGGTCGCCAGCGCGGCGGTCGTCCTCTACACCCTGTTCCGTCGCTGAGGCCCAGGGACCGGCGGGCGGGGGCGGGCCTGCGTCGGCCGCGACGCCGGCCGCTCGAGACCTTACCGCCGGCCCAGCCGCCGGAGCAGGTCGCCGATCTCGCTCCTGTACTGCCGCCCGATCGGCACGCGCTCCAGCCACTCGAGGTAGCCGGGGTCCCGCCGCGCGACCTCGCCGAGCGACCAGTCCCGGTACCGCCCGAACGTGAGGACGCTCCCGCTCGGGACGCCGGGCGGTGGGCCCGCCGACACGTCCTGCGTCTCGCCCGTACCGGCGGCCGAGCCCGACCGCCAGCGCTCGCCCTGGCCGGTGGAGGAGAGGCCGCTGGAGGACGTGCCGCCCGACCTCGACGAGCCGGCGCGGCCGGCCGCGGAGCGGTGCGTCGCCGGCGGCGAGGAGCTGGCGCCGTCCTGGCCGGCCGCTCCTTCCGGATCCCAGCGGAGGCCGAGCCGCCGATCGCGGTCGTACGCGGCGCGACGCGCCGGGTCGCGGAGGATCTCCCACGCCGCGTTGATCGCCGCCATCCGGGCGCGAGCGGTCGGGTCCCCGGAGACATCGGGGTGGTAGCGCTGCGCGAGCTTCCGGTAGGCCGCGCCGATCACGTCGGGGTCGGCCTCCGGGTCGACCTGGAGGGTCTTGTAGTAGTCGCGACCGTCGGGCTGGCCCCGGGAGGGGGACATCGTTCGGTCAGCCCTCGTCCACAGACGGGCCGGGATCGCCCACGGTCGGGCGGGTCGCCGCGGCCCGGCCCCGGGCCGGGGGCGCCGGTATGCGCTGGAGCGGGTCGTGGTACGTGTCGTGCGTCCCTTCATCGATCTCGGCGGCCGCCGCCCACCGCCCGGCAGATGCGCGAAGCATACGACCGGGAGCTGCGGCCCAGACGGTCATGCTTCGAAGTCGTCGCCGCACGCGGGACGGCGCGCGTGTCCCGTGTTCGGCGTATCGCCCGCATTCTCCGACGCCGCGAGCCCGAACCTCCCGGAGGCCGGCGGCGGCGTGCGACAATAGCCGCCGGACGGCCTCGCTTCGGGGCCGTCCGGGGGCACTCACCCAGACAGCCAGACCCCGTGCAGGAGCCCGCAGCCCGTGCCCGTCATGGCGACCTACTTCTCGGTCCGTCGAGGCCGCGATCCCTTCTTCAAGTTCTTCATGCAGGTACTCTTTCCGCGCCAGGTGAAGGACTACGAGGAGAAGTACGGAATCAGGTTCATCGGCTGGTTCAACGTCGCCCACGGCTGGGACTTCGACAATGTCATCATGTTCGACCTCCCGGACTACGGGACGCTCGACCGGCTCGAGGCGGACGAGAGCATGCGGGCCCTCGGGCACCGCGCCGGCGAGTGGATCTTCCAGCGCCATCACTCGATGTTCCTGCGCTGGCGGATGGGCACCGATCTCAAGTTCATCCCCTGAGGAGGCGAGCCATGGACGCCACGCGGAACGACCTCCTCGGAGGGATCGCACAGGACGCCGCCCTCGAGCGGGGCGACTTCCTCACCCAGGCGACGGAGCAGCTCCACCGGTTCCTCGACGCGAACCGCAAGCGGATCGCGGAGGTCGGCGGCCTCGTCCTCATCGACGAGGACCCGGATTACCTCTCGATCGCGCCGGACTGCACCTTCCGGAGCCGGAGCCGGTACCAGGACGAGAAGACCGGCGAGTGGATCTCCGAGACGGAGGTCATCGAGACCGCGGGCGAGCTCGTCGAGCTCTACAACCCGTCCGACCTCTACCAGTGGTTCGCCGAGGCTGCGCGCGAGGCTGGCGGCCTGGCCCCGGAGCCGACGGGGGCGGAGGATGTCCTCGAGGCCGCGAACGTGTCGATCACGGACACGATCGACCTCGACGATGAATCGCGCGGGTACGCCGAGGCCGCGGACGAGTGGGCCGCGACCCATCCCGACGGCGCCGAGACGGAGAACGAGGCGGCCGGTGGCCTGTACGACCTCGCGGTCGACTTCCTCGAGCGGAGCCAGCGCACGGAAGCCTCGCTGCTCGCCCGGTTCGAGGACGCCGCGGCGCCGCTCACCGCGAAGACGGGCGACCTCATGATCGTCGACGACGACGACGAGCGGCTCGTGCTCACGGCCGGCGGCTCGTTCCGCGCCGAGGTCGTCCCCGAGGGCGGCAGCGGCGAATGGAAGACGCTCTCGACTCCCGAGGAGCTCGTCGAGTTCTACGACCCGACGGATGTCTTCAGCGACCTCGCGGATTCGCTCGCGGAGGGCCACCCGGGGATCGATGCGGGCGAGGACGCGGCGGTGGCTGCCGAGGAGGCAGCCGCGGAGGAGGCCGGGGACAGGTAGGCGATCGGCGCTGCCCGGGTCACCCCCGCTGCCCGCCGCGCGTCCGCCAGCCGCACGGCCGCCACGCGCCACCATGCGGCTGATCGACGCGGAGCTCGTCGAGTCCCGTCGGATCCTGCCGGGCCAGTGGATCCAGTGGTACCACGCCCCGGCGCTCGCGGCCTCCGTGCGTGCCGGCCAGTTCGTCCACGTCCGCACCGGCGACTGGTCGGGGCTCGTCCTCCGCCGGCCGTTCACCGTCAACACCGCCGACGCGGCGACCGGGATCGTGTCGATCCACTTCCGCGAGGTCGGCAGGGGGACCGCGTGGCTCACGCACCTCCGGGCCGGCGATCGCCTCGACATGCTCGGGCCGCTCGGCCAGGGGTTCCAGGTCGACCCGCGCAGCCGCCACCTGCTGCTCGTCGCGGGCGGCCTGGGGATCGCGGATGTCCGTCTCCTCGTCGACGAGGCGATCCGCGACGGCCGCCAGGTCGTCCTCCTCTTCGGGGCGCGTGACGCGTCGGAGGTCTATCCCTCGAGCTTCCTGCCGGACGAGCTCGAGTACGTCGTCGCGACCGACGATGGATCGGTGGGCCATCACGGGCTCGTCACCGACCTCGTCCTCGACTACGAGGCATGGTCGGACCAGGCGTTCGCGTGCGGGCCACTGCCGATGCTCGGGACTCTCGCTGCGCTCGCGGCGGGCCGGACGAAGCGACTCGGCGTCGCGACGCTCGGCCGGAAGCGCGGGGCGGGGAGGCCGATCCCGATCGGAAGCGCGCAGGCGCGACGGAAGGCGTACCTGCAGGTCGCGATGGAGCAGAACATGGGGTGCGCCGTGGGCGCGTGCCTCGGCTGCGTCGTCTGGGGCGTGGAGGGGCCGCAGCGCGTCTGCCGCGAGGGCCCCGTCTTCGCGGCGAACGAGATCGACTGGGAGGCCGCGGTCGGCGCGGGGGCCCACAAGCGGTGAAGGCGAAGAAGCGCGTCATGACGACGAGCGCCGGCGTGCCGACGCCGAAGCGGACGCCGACGGTCCGGAAGATCAAGCCCGCGTGGGTGGGGCCGTCCTCGGTGTCCTCGGCGACGACGAGCGGCAAGCGTCCGACCACGACGCGCCCCGGTGAGGTGGGCGCCGATCCGGCGAGGGGCATGGACCCGATCGCCGCGCTCGGGATCGGGGACGTCGCCGGGAGTGCGAGCCCGGACGGCCTGCGGGCGTCGCGCGCGGGGATCGATGCCGGCATGGTCGACCTCTCCGTGGACCTCGGGAGGGGCCTCGTCCTCGAGAACCCGGTGATGGTCGCCTCGGGCACGTTCGGATACGGCGTGGAGTACGGCGAGGTCGTGGACGTGGAGCGCCTCGGCGCCATCTGCTGCAAGGGGACCACGCTCCGCCCGCGGCAGGGGAATCGACCGCCGCGCGTGACCGAGACGCCCGCCGGGATGCTCAACTCGATCGGCCTCCAGAACCCAGGCGTCGACGCGGTCATCGAGCGCTACGCCGGGCTGTGGGCCGGATGGCGCGTGCCCGTCATCGTGAACGTGGCCGGCGAATCGATCGACGACTACGTCGCCGTCGTCCGGAGGCTGGAATCCGTCCCCGGTGTCGCGGGCGTCGAGCTGAACATCAGCTGTCCGAACGTGGGGAAGGGCGGCCTCCAGTTCGCGATCGACCGCGACGCGGCCGCCGCGGTGACGCGCGCCGTGCGCGCCGCGACGGACCTGCCGCTCATCGTGAAGCTCAGCCCCAACGTGGCCGATGTCCGACCGATCGCGCAGGCGGTCGCCGACGCGGGCGCGGACGCGCTCTCGGCCATCAACACGCTGTCGGGGATGGCGCTCCGTGCCGACCGGACCGGCCCGTTCCTCGGGAACACGTACGGCGGACTCTCCGGCCCGGCGATCAAGCCCGTCGCTCTCCGGATCGTGTACGAGGTGGCGCAGGTCGTCGACATCCCGATCGTCGCGATCGGCGGGATCACGTGCCTCGACGACGTCCTCGACTACCTCGCGGCCGGGGCGGTCGCCGTCCAGGTGGGCACGGCGATCTTCGCCGACCCCACGCTCCCGATCCGCCTCGTCGACGATCTGCGCGCGGAGTGCGCGTCGCGGGGGCTTGCGGCGTACGGCGCGCTCGTGGGGACCGCGCTGCCGCAGCGGCCGGGGCCGCCGGTGTCGAAGGGCGCCGAGTACCGACCCTAGGACCGGTCGGTGGCCTCGGGTGACGTCTGGGTCGCCGGGTCCGGCGTGGTCGCCGCCCGCGCGGGCAGGCGGAACGTCGCGAGGAGGAGCGTGAGCGCGACGAACGAGATGGCGCCCGGTGCGACCGCGGGCGCCTTCCCGATCGTGTCCGTGGCCGCGAGGAACAGGCGGACCGGCAGCGCCGTCGTCGCCCACGTCGCGCCGTAGACGGAGTCGCCGGGCCCCCACTCGTAGTTCGCGTGGACGTGCAGCGCCATGCCGACGAGGCCGACGAGGAGGGCGATGCCCGCGAGCGCGCGGACGGCCGCGACGGCGCGCGGCGACCGGATCGCGCGCACCGCGAACAGGGCGGCCGCGAGGCCCACGACGCCGGCCCAGCCGGCCACCTGCCCGGCACCCTTCCAGTGGCGCAGGAGGACGAGCTCCACGGCCACGCCGACGGTTCCGATCACCGCGAGGGCGACGAGCCCGCGGCGGAGGAGCCGCTCGGTCGACGCGTCGGACGCGAGCCCGGAGGCCGGCCCGGAGGCGGGTCCGGCGCTCACGGTCGGTGCGCAGCGATGATCGACACGGGATGGGTTCCTTTCGTGGGCGGGAG
>CAIYQJ010000143.1 GCA_903928275.1 uncultured Chloroflexota bacterium | reverse complement strand
GATGGTGCCGAGTCGCGGCGTCCACTCCCGGATGAAGTCTTTCACGACCGGCAGGTCGAACGCGCCGACCGGTCCGTCGTCCACGACGAGCACCTCCGCGGCGCCGGCGCGGTAGACGTCGCGGACGGTCCCGAGCGGCGTGCCGTCCACCCCGAGCACCCGGACCCCGACGAGCTCGTGCCAGTAGACAGCGTCACCCTCGAGCGCGGGGATGCCGTCGATCGCCACCTCGAGGTCGAGGTCGCGCAGCCGCTCGGCGGTCGTGCGGTCCGGGATCTCACGGAAGCGGACCCGGAGGCCGCGCCCGTCGGGCACGGATTCCGCCACCGTGAGCTCCCGCCCGGCCGCGAGGACGTGGGCGCCCGGAGCGAACCGGATCTCCGGCTGGTCGGTGAGGACCTCCACGCGGACCGCGCCGCGCAACCCGTGCAGGCCCCGGACCCGCCCGACCGCGACCCGCTCCCGGAGGTCGTCCACGGGATCCGCCGTCAGACGATCTCGAGCGTGACGATCTCGCCGTCGCGCGCCGACAGCACCTTGAGCAGCGTGCGCAGCGCCTTCGCGACGCTGCCGTTGCGGCCGATCACCTTGCCCATGTCGCCCTCGGCGACCTGGAGCTCGATGACCGTCCCACCGGGCTCCCGGTGGACGGTGACGTGGACGGCGTCTGGGTCGTCGACCAGGTTCTTCGCGACGAACTCGACGAGATCGCGAGCTGCCACCGCGCGCCTACTTGGTCTCGGCCGGGAGGATCCCGGCGGACCGGAAGAGTCGGGCGACGGTGTCGGACGGCTGCGCGCCCTTCGCCATCCATGCCTTCGCCTTGTCGGCGTCGACGACGAACTCGACCGGCTCCATGCGCGGGTTGTAGTGGCCGAGCGTCTCGATCGACCGTCCGTCGCGCGCGTTCCGGCTGTCGGTCACGACCACGCGATAGGCCGGCTGCTTCGTCGCGCCGACGCGCGTGAGTCGGATGCGGACTGCCATGGGCTGGGTGCTCCTCTCTCGGGCTCCGGCCGACGGCCGGCCCTCGTGACGCCTAGTGGCCGCCGACGGCGACCGCGATGCGGATGTGGGTCGAGTCGCTCGTCCGCGTGGATGCGGCACCGAGCGAGCGGATCCGTGCGATGAACGCGCCCGCGTCTCCGCCGAGCGCGGACGCGACCGACGAGTCGGCCTGCTTCGCCATGTCGACGGCGGTCGCCGCGTCCACGAAGGCCTGGCCGTCGTTGGAGGCGCCGGCCAGGTCGATGGCGGCCTGGTACGTCGGGAGGGCGGCGAGCGAGGTCGCCGGGGTGGTGTCGACGACGGCCTTGACGAACGCGGCGTCCGTCCCGAGCACGGCGATGCCGCGCTGGACGGTGTACGAGATGCGCGCCGACGCGGGGACGAGCGCAGCGATCGCCGCGGGATCGAGCCCCGCCGGCGTGCCGCCGGACCCCGCCGACCCGGCGGGCGCCCCCATGCCCTTCAGGGCGTCCGTGAGCGCCGGCCGGAGGTCGCCGAAGTCGAGCGTGACGATCGTCCCGTCGCCGTAGGGCTCCTCCGTGACGACCGGGTTCCCGTTCGGCAGGTTCGCGAAGTTCAGGAACGCGCGGATCGCGGCGAGTCGCTGCGTGGCGACCGCCTGGTCCGCCGCGAGGACGACGATGCCGCCGGCGGTCGTCCCGTCCGCGCGGGTGACCGCCACGGATCCGTCGCCCGCCCAGTCCACGAAGGAGCCGAGGCTCCCGTCGAGGAGCGGCGCCGCGGCGCCGAGAGCGGCCCGAGCCTGCGGGTCCTTCGCCGCCGCCGTGATCGCGCGCTCGATGAGCGCACCCGCGTCGTGGACCTCCACCATCGCGACGGTCGTGCCGGGCAGGCGCGACGCGAGCTGGCTCACGTGCGGAGAGCCCGCCGCGGCGGCGCCATCGCTGCGGGGGGCGACGATGTCGAGGGTCATCCCGGCAGGCTCGGCGCGCACTGCGCCGACGATCCAGGCCGGGACCTCGTCTGCCGAGTGGCTCGGGAGCGGGCTGGCGTCCGGCATGAATGCGCCGCGCGCCGCGACCGCCGCCGTCGCGAGAGACGGTGCGTCCGCCCAGGCGAGTGCGATGTGTGCCGCGGGCACCTGGCCGACCGCCTGGGCGAACGACTGCGTCGCGGCGAGCCCGCCGGTGGCGCGGGCGTCGAGCGCGCTCTCCACCGCGCTGAGGTCGCCGACGAGGGCCGTCGTGCCGGTCACGGTCCACGCGATCTCCCGGCCCTCGAGCCCGGCGATGCTCACCGTCGACAGCGTCGCGCCTGCGTACGTCTGGGTGGCCGTGGGCTGGCCGAGCCGCGCCGCGAGGAACGCCCGCGCGAGGTCCGGCTCCTTCGTCGTGGCCATCACGAGGGCCCAGCCCCCGGTCATCCCCCCGCCGGCAACCGGCTTCACCGTGTCGAGCGAGCCTGCGGCCGCGGCGATCTCGCCGCCGAGCCAGGGCTTCAGGTCGCGCACGTAGTCGAGCCCGCTGCCCGCGACCTGCGTGAACAGCCCGCCGAGCGCCTGGTCGATCTTGTAGTCGAGCGATGACTGGTCCGTGAAGCCCGGGAAGTTCGCCAGGAGCTCGCCGACCGCGGCCTGCTGGTCCCCGGGCAGGTCCGTCCGGAGCTCGGCGTACACGGTGGTCGACGCGGGCGCGTACCCGGCGAGCGACGACGACGAACCGCCCGCGGCGATGAGTGCGACGCCCGCGAAGCTGGCCCCCGCGACGAGCGCGACGACGACGAGGGCGACGACCCAGCGGGCGGTCCCGGCACGGCCCCGGCCCGCCCGGCCCACGCGCACGGGCTCGACGACGACGTCCTCCACCCCGATCGCCGACGTATCCGACACGAGCTGTGCGTCCATGTCCATCACCTCGGGCATCCCGCCACCTACCGCCGAGCCATGCCGGGCACGCGCCTGCCGCCCGCCATCTGCTTCATCATCTTCTGCATCTCGGTGAACTGCTTGACGAGCCGATTCACATCGGTGAGCGTCGTGCCCGAGCCCGCGGCGATCCGCCTGCGACGGCTCGCGTTGAGGACGGTGGGGTCGCGCCGCTCCCCCGGGGTCATCGCCCGGATGATCGCCTCGACGCGGCGGAGGTCGCCCTTGTCGACCGACGCCTGCGCCTGCTTCGCGAGGCCGCCCATCCCGGGGATCATCTCCATGAGCTGGCCGATCGGCCCCATCTTCTGGACCTGCTGGAGCTGGTCGAGCATGTCCTCGAGCGTGAAGCTCGCGGTGCGGAGCTTCTTCTCGATCTGCGCGGTCTGCTTCGCGTCGAACGTCTCCTGCGCGCGCTCCACGAGCGTGAGGACGTCGCCCATGCCCAGGATGCGTCCGGCCAGCCGGTCGGGGTGGAAGATCTCCAGTGCGTCGGTCTTCTCGCCGGTCCCGAGGAACTTCACCGGCAGGCCCGTCACGGCACCGATCGAGAGCGCCGCGCCGCCACGCGCGTCACCGTCGATCTTCGTGAGCACGAGGCCCGTCAGCGGCACGGCGGCGTGGAACGCCTGCGCGACGGCCACGGACTCCTGGCCGGTCATGGCGTCGACGACGAGGAGGGTCTCGACCGGCGAGATCGCGCGGCAGAGGTCGGCGATCTCCGTCATGAGGACGGTGTCGAGCGTCAGGCGGCCGGCGGTGTCCACGATGACCGTGTCGCGCACCTGCGCGCGGGCCGCCGCGATGCCGCCCTGCACGGTCGCCAGCACGGTCGTGCCGGTCGGGGTCCGGTGCACCGGGACGTCGATGGCACGTCCGAGCGTCTCGAGCTGGTCGGCGGCGGCCGGTCGGTATGGGTCGGCGGCGACGAGGAGCGGCCGACGGCCGATGCGGATCACGTGGCGCGCGAGCTTGGCGGCGGTGGTCGTCTTCCCGGAGCCCTGGAGTCCCACGAGCACGACGACCGCGGGACTGCCCGAGAGGTGGAAGATCCGGTCGCCGGCCCCGAGGAGGCCCGTGAGCTCCTCGTTGACGATCGCGACGACCTGCTGGCCGGCGGTGAGGCTCTCGAGGACGTCCGCGCCCACGGCCCGGGCGCGGACGCGGGCCGTGAAGTCCTTCACGACCTTGAAGTTGACGTCCGCCTCGAGGAGCGCGAGCCGCACCTCGCGCATCGCGGCGTCCACGTCCGCCTCGCTGATCCGGCCGCGACCGGTCAGCGACGACAGCGTCTTGCGCAGCCGGTCGGAGAGGGCGTCGAACATGAAGGAAGCGGATCCTCCCGGGTCGG
>CAIYQJ010000142.1 GCA_903928275.1 uncultured Chloroflexota bacterium | reverse complement strand
CCACGGGTGTCGCCCGCGTGCCGCCGGACGCGCGACGAGTCCGCGTCGCCCGCGTGCCGCCGGACGCGCGACCACTCCGCGTCGCCGGACGCGCTACGAGTCAGCGCCGAGGTACGCCAGCACCGCCAGCACGCGGCGGTGATCGGTCTGCGATTCGGGCAGGTCGAGCTTGCCGAAGATGTTGCTGATGTGCTTCTCGGCCGCCCCCTCGGTGATCCCGAGCGCGGCCGCGATCCCGGCGTTCGTCCGTCCCTCCGCCATCGCCCCGAGCACCTCGCGCTCCCGCGGCGTGAGCGCGGTGAGCCGGTCGTCGCGCCGGCGCCGGACCATCAGCTGCGCCACGACCTCCGGGTCCAGGGCCGTCCCCCCGGCCGCCACCCGGCGGAGGGCATCCATGAAGTCCCGGACGTCGGCGACCCGGTCCTTCAGCAGGTAGCCCACGCCGCCCGCCCCGTCGGCGAGGAGCTCGCTCGCGTACTGCCGCTCCACGTACTGGCTCAGGACCAGGACGGGTGACCCCGGGACGCGGTGGCGCGCCTCGATCGCGGCGCGCAGGCCCTCGTCGCGCTGCGAGGGCGGCATGCGGACGTCGACGACCGACACGTCCGGCAGGTGCTCGACGACCGCCGCCACGAGCGAGGGGCCGTCGCCCACCTTCGCGACGACGACCGCGCCGGAGTCCTCGATGAGGCGCACCAGGCCCTCGCGCAGGAGCACCGAGTCCTCGGCGATGACCACCCGGAGCGCGAGGCCGTTCACCGGACGATGATGCACCGCCCGGCACCGCCCGGCACCGCCCGGGCCGGCCCGCCGCCCATTGCGACCGCGAGCCGACGGCGCAGTGCGCCCCGGTGCGCCTCTGCCCGCCGACCCTGGCGCCCCGACGCGCCCCCGGCCCTGACGCGACCCTGACCCCGACCCTGGGGGTAGCCCCACCCAAGGGACGCCCGCTGCCCGGCTGGGCGGCCGCGTGCCCCGACGGTAGCGTCGACCACGACAGCGCGCTCCCTCCGTGGGTCGGCCCATACGGCCCAGGACAGCCGCAGCGAGCCGGCACGCACCGGACCTCCCGAAAGGTGACATCGATGAAGCGCATCCTCGTCCTGGCAGCCACGATCGCCTTCCTCCTCGGTCTCGGTGCTCCGGCCGTTCTCGCGGCAGAGCAGGCGCCCGATTCGGGGAAGGTCCTCATCTCCATCAACCGCTCCGTGGACATCCCGGCGAGCGAACACCTCGACACGCTCGTCGTGATCGGCGGGGATGCCCGGATCAGCGGCGACGTCACGACGATCGTCGTCATCCGGGGCACCGCGATTCTGTCCGGCGCCACGGCCCGGACCCTCGTCGTGGCGAACGGGAGCGCCGACCTCCAGGCCGGGACGACCGTGTCCGGAGACGTGCGGACCCTCGACGGCACCGTGACGCAGGAGACCGGCGCCGCCGTGGGCGGAACCGTCAGGACCCTCGACGCCGATCTCGCCGCCCTGGGGCTGTTGCTGATCCCCGCCTTCCTCCTCCTCTTCCTCGGCGTGGGCCTCGCGACGGTCGCGGCCGCGCTGCTCGTCGCCGCGTTCGCGGCGCGCCAGGTCCGGTCGGTCGAATCGATCATCGCCCGGCAGCCGGGCCATGTCCTCGTCGCCGGCATCGCCGGGACGGTGGTCCTCCCGCTTCTCGCGATCCTCCTCATCGTGAGCGTCCTCGGCGCCCCGATCGGCCTCGCCGTGCTCTTCATCCTGCTGCCGGCACTCGCGTTCCTCGCCTGGATCGTGGCGGCCATCTGGATCGGCGACTGGATCGTGGCCCGGTTCCGCGGCTCGGCCGAGGCCGATCGTCCGTACCTCGCCGCGGTGCTCGGCGTCATCGTCCTCGCCGTCGCCGGCGTCGTCCCGTTCGTGACCGCGATCGCCACGCTGTTCGGCTTCGGGGGTCTGCTCCTGGCCGCGTGGCGGACCCTCCGCCGCGAGGTGGCACCGGCGAGCGATGCGGCCGCGTCCGGCGACGCCGGTGCGCCGATGACCGCCCCGAGCGCGAGCTGACACCTCCGCGACCCGAGAGGAGATGGATCCATGACACTGCTGCGGGACCTCGGACGCCGGAAGCTGCGGACGAGCCTCACGATCCTCGGGATCACGATCGGCAT
>CAIYQJ010000141.1 GCA_903928275.1 uncultured Chloroflexota bacterium | reverse complement strand
GTCGTCCACGCCGTCGCCCACGCCGTCGCAAACGCCGGCGCCCACCCCAGGCCCCGTGGGGACCCTTCTCATGACGGCGGCATCGCCGTACATGAACAACAACGCGATCGACTGGAGCCGCTACGTCGACCTCACGACGACAGCTCCGGCCGGCACCGGGTACCAGATCCAGGTCACGACGGACCAGGCGAACTGGACGACGCTCGCCGACGCGCACGCGGTGCCGCTGACGTTCACGATCGGATCGTCCGGCTCATACACGTACCGCTACACGCCGATCCGCAACTACTGGTACCGCTCGGTGGCGGGCTCCACGAAGACCGATGGCGCGCTCCGCGTGACGGTCCGCCAGACGATCGCGATCCGCCCGCAGGTCTCGGGCACCGGCAGCGTCTCCGCCGGCTCGAGCATCACCTTCGCGGCCACCGTCCGGCCGGCACGGCCGGAGCTCGCGAAGGCGGGCGTCCTGTTCCAGCTCTACCTGAAGAGCGGCGGCTCCTGGGTCCTGAGCAAGAGCGCCACGGTCGTCATCGACGACTCCGGCATCGCGCAGTACACGTTCGCCTTCCCGTCGGGGTCGTGGTACGTCCGGGCGCAGGCGCAGCCCACCCCGGTGAACGCGAACAGCTTCTGGACGCCCAACCAGTACTACACCGCGGGCTGAACCCGCCGCCGATCCTCCCGGGCCCCCGACTCGGCCCCGCCTGGCTTGTCGCCCGGCGGGGCCGCTCTCATCGCCCGGCCCCGACGTCGCGGATGCGCGACGCTCCGACATGCGGCATCATCGGAGCATGAGCCTGGCGCAGCGCATCCGACACATCCACCCCGGCCTCGTCCTCGCCGGCCTCGACTTCATCGGCCTGTGCATCGCGTCGTACCTGGCCGTGGTCGAGGTCGGGGGCGGGACTCCGGTGTGTGGTCCGCTCCACGGCTGCGAGACGGTCGCGTCGAGCCCGTACAGCCGCATCAACGGCATCCCGGTCGCCGTCTTCGGCGTGATGCTCTCGCTGTTCCTCATGACCGCCGCGCTCGCGTGGTGGAGGACCGGCGCGACGTGGCTGCTCGCCGCGCACTACGTGGGATCGCTCGTCGGCGTCCTCTTCGAGACGTACTTCACCTACCTCGAGCTCTTCGTCATCGACGCGGTCTGCGTGTGGTGCCTCACCTACTTCATCACGCTGCTCCTGCGCTTCCTCCTGAGCGCCTGGGTCTGGTTCCATCGACCCAGGGGGACGGACGCGGGAGATACCGACGACGGGCAGGTGATCACGGCCGCCGGGCAGGCCGCCCCCCAGGGCCTCACCGCTGACGACTGATCTCGGTCAGTAGGGCGGCCAGGGGATCGCCGGGCGATCCGGCGCCGGCAGCGGGAAGCGGCCGCTCTCGAGGAGCTCCTCGGCGCGCCGCACGGTCGACTTCACCTCGCGCCTCGCGAGGATCTCCGTGAGCGCGTCTCCGAGTGCCCCCGCGAGCGCGTCGCGGAGCTTCTCCACGTCGCGGACCTCGCCGGTCCGGAGGCGCTTCCCACGCCAGGCCCACAGCACGGTGCGGAGCTTGGGGTCGAGGTTGAAGCACACCCCATGATCCACGCCCTGGATCAGTCCGTCCGGCCGGGGAAGCAGGTGCCCCGCCTTCCGGTCGCCGTTGTTCACGATCGCGTCGAATACGACGATCCGGCGGAGGCGCTCGTCCGCCTCGTTGACGAGGTCGACCGGGTCGACAGCCTCGTCGACGTCCACCCAGAGCTGCACCATCCCCTCGCCGAACGGCCCATCGCGCAGGACGGTGGGCGGCACGATCCGCCACCCGGAAGCCTCGGAGACGAGGTAGGCGGCCCTCTCTCGCGCGGCGAGCGTCCCGGCCGGGAAGTCCCACAGCGGGGCCTCGCCGCGGACAGGCTTGTAGATGCACGTCCCGACGAGCGGACCGCCCTGGGGTCCCTCGGGGATCGTCACGCGGCAGAACAGTGTCAGGTTGGAGGCGGAGAGGAGACGCCCGACGATCTCCAGCTCGCCGTCCGAGAGGAGCCGGAGCGCGGTCGCGATGTCGATGTCACCGGCCGTCTGGCGGCCGACCGTTGCGTCGTCGGTCATCTGGCAGGACCGCCGTGACGGCTGCGGTCGGGTGCCGGCGGTGCGGTACCGGCTGTCGCGGTCACCGGCCTAGTTGAGGTACCCGTTCCTGCGTGGACAGAGGTGGCCCTGCGGATCCAGCGGCCGCCCACACAGCGGGCACGGGGGGCGCCCGGCCGCGACGACGCGGGACGCCCGTTCGACGAACCCGGCCGCGGCCGCAGGCGTGAGCCGGACGCGCATGAGGTCCGGGCCGTCGGTCTCGTCGCCCTCGAGATCGGACAGGTCGAACTCCTCGACGGACTCGTCATCGTCGTCGTCGCCCACGTCCACGTCCTCGTCCACGTCCTCGTCCTCGTCCTCGTCGGAGATCGCGAGCGCTTCGAGGACCACGAGCTCGTGCGCCTGATCCCAGCCGATGGTCAGCGTCCCCACGCGGAAGAGCTCCGCGAGCGGCTCATCGAGCGGGGCGACGTCCTGGGCGATCGCGGGCAGGGTGGTCGGCACCGCGACACCGCGCCGCTCCAGCTCGAGGAGGAGGTCCCCGAGGCGCTGGGCGAGCGCCGCTACCTGCAGCTTCTCGAGGACGACCGACGCGATGCGCGTGCCCTCGCGAGCCTGGAGGAAGAATGTGCGGTCGCCCGGCTCGCCGACGGTTCCCGCGGTGAATCGGTCGGGCGTCTCGAAGAGGAAGGCGCGTCGGGTCACTGTTCCTCCATGGGTCGGGCCGTGTCGTCTGCGGCTTCGAGGCGCGACTGTACACCCTTGGCCCGACGCGGCCGGCCGGGACGCCGTCCGTGGCCGCCCACGAGGTCGGAGGCCGACCCGCCGGTGTCATTCATCCGGGCGACCGTGGCGCCTGCGGTGGCGTACCGGATGACGGAGACCGAGCACGGGTCGACGTGGAGGCGACCGTACCCGTCGAGGTGAAGTCCGAGCGCGTCGGCGAGGATCGCCCGGATGAGGTCCGCGTGCGTGCACGCGAGCCACGTCGCATCGGGCCCGAGGCGCGCGTTCCACTCGCGCACCGCCTCGACGCCGCGAGCCGACATCGAGCGGAGGGATTCGCCGTCGGGGAACGTCACCGCGGACGGCGACGCCTGCACGACGCGCCAGAGTGGGTCGCGCGCGAGCACCTTGATCTCGCCGCCGGTCCACGCGCCGTAGTCGACCTCGAGGAGCCGCTCGTCGACGTGGACCTCCGCATCGGCACCGCCGAGCGCGCGGCCCGCTGCGATCGCCTGCGCGGTCTCGAGGCAGCGGTCGAGCGGGGAGCTGACGATCGCCGCGAGGGGCACCGGTCGCAGCCGGTCGGCGAGCGCAGCGGCCTGGGCGCGGCCCCGCTCGTCGAGAGGGATCCCGGGGCGGCGCCCGGACAGGACCGGGCCGGTGAGGGCGGTGAGCCCGTGGCGGACGAGGAGGACCGTTGGCACGGGGGGAGTCTACCCGGGAGCGGGTCTCACAGCTCCGGCGCGACGTGGTGCGGCGCGGGTCCCGCGGGCAGGCCCGGACTCGACGGAGGGCGCCCATCCGTCGTAGCCTGTGGCCGGGCCGCGCGCGGACCTTCGCGGTCGGCGCAGCCGGTCCGCCGCGCCGCGCAGCCATGCCCCCGGCTGCCGGCGCGGCACTTCGGTCGCCGGGGCGCCAGGGGGACCGCCGCGATGCTCATCACACCCAGCCGTCGACTCGGTTGGCTCCTGTCGATCTACGGGCTCATCGGCGTCGTGGCCGCCATCGCCGTGCTCGTGGGGTCGATCACCCTCGGCTACCAGATCGGGCGACTGCGCGATTCGGTGACCTCGCAGCGGCAGGCCCTGGTCTCCACCCTCGACAGCACGATCCTGCTGCTCGGGACCATCACGAGCGCAGCCGGCAACATCGACACCGCCCTCACGGGAGCGTCGCAGACGATCGGC
Organism: uncultured Chloroflexota bacterium; assembly: GCA_903928275.1. GTDB lineage: Bacteria > Chloroflexota > Limnocylindria > Limnocylindrales > CSP1-4 > CAIYQJ01. The sequence continues at coordinate 11,871 of CAIYQJ010000141.1, read as the reverse complement.
AAGGCGGCCACGCTCGCGCAGAGCGCCGGCGATGCCGCCCAGCAGGTGGCAGACGCGGCGAACTTCTCGATCTTCGGCGCTCAGCCGCTCTCGGGCCTCGCCAAGCCGTTCGCGGACATCGCGACGCAGGCGCACGACATCGCCGGGCAGATCACGACGGTCACCGGTTCGCTCGACGGCCTCGGCAGCGACCTCACCGCGTCGGTGCCCGCGCTCCTGGAGATCCAGAAGCAGGCGCAGACCGCGAAGGACAACCTGCAGGCGGCAGACAGGCTCGACGACCTCCCGATGTACATCGGGTTCGGGGTCATCGTCGTGGGCCTCTACCTCGCGTGGCTCGGCATGACGTCCCTTGGGTCGCTGTGGATCGGGCGACGGATGCTCCGCATGACCAAGGCCGGCGCCCAGCCGGGCGGCACGCTGGTCCCCGCCGCCGCGGCGGCTGGGTCTGCGCCCGCACAGGCCGTGGCGCCGATCGTGCCAGCGGAAGTGACGCCCGTCGCCCCAGCCGCCGCCGAGGTGCCTGCGCACGTCGCCCCGCCTGCCGCCGCGATGCCCGCGCCCGCAGCGCCGCCTTCGACCCCGGACGACCCCGGCCCCGCATCCCCCGTTTGAGCTGGCGCCTCGATCCGGACCGACGAGTCGTGCGACGATCGACGCGGCCCCATCCGCAGTGACCATGAACGGAGCCCATGAGCTCGACAGTCGCCATCGACATCCGCGAGAGCGTCGCGTGGCTGACGCTCGATAGCCCGCCCGTCAACGCGCTGAGCGTGTCGCTCATCGATGCGCTCTCGGCCGCGCTCGATGCCAACCAGCCCCCCGCCATCCGCGCGATCGTCATCCGTGCCGCCCGCGGCGCGCGGATCTTCTCTGCGGGCCACGACGTCCGGGAGCTCCCGACGAACGGGCGTGACCCGCTCACGTACAACGACCCGTTGCGGCAGGTCGTACGTCGCATCGAGGCCCACCACGTCCCCGTCATCGCGATGGTCGAAGGGTCAGTCTGGGGCGGAGCCTGCGAGCTCGTCCTCTCCTGCGACCTCGTCGTCGCGTCCGCCGACGCGACCTTCGCCCTCACCCCGGCCAGGCTCGGCGTCCCGTACAACATGTCGGGGATCCTGAACTTCATCAAGGTCGCGGACATGCACTTCGTCAAGGAGATGCTGTTCACGGCCCGGGCCGTGACCGCCGGCCGCATGGCGGCCTACGGGGTCGTCAACGCCGTCGTCCCGGCCGAGGAGATCGAGGGGATGACTGCGGACCTCGCGGCAGACATCGCGGCGTCGTCGCCCCTCGTGCTGCGGATCATGAAGGAGGAGCTCCGGGTCCTGTCGAACGCGCACCCGCTCACGCCCGAGGCGTACGAGAGGATCCAGGCGATCCGGCGCGAGGTGTACGACAGCGAGGACTACCAGGAGGGGATCCGGGCCTTCCTGGAGAAGCGCCGACCGGTCTTCCGGGGCTCCTGATCGGCGGATCGCGCCCGGGATCCCGCGCGCCCTGCGGCCGCCGACCGCCGGCCGCCGCTCGCGCGTCAGTCGTCCGCGAACCCCTCGAGCGTCCCGACGAGCGAGCGGGCGCCGGTGCCCGGGCTCACGCGGATCCTCGGGCACGCGAACCGGCCGGCCCACGTCTCGAGCGCGCCCGGCCGTGTCGTGAAGCCGAGGCCGAGGCCGGCCGTCTCGACCGCGTCCTCGACCCTCTGGTCGAAGTCGCCGGCGGGGTAGGCCAGCGTCGTCATCGCGTACCCGGTCTGGCGGAGGACGATCTCCTGCGCGCGGCGGATCTGCCAGCCGAGATCCCAATCGGACGCGGCCGTGAGGGCCGGATGGCTGACCGTGTGGTTCCCGATGTCCATCCCCGCCGCGAGGAGCTCCCGGACCTGCGGCCACGAGAGCGTGTGGGCGCTGCCTCCGACACGGCCGGCCACGACGTAGAACGTCGCGACGAAGCCGTACGCCTCGAGGATCGGCAGCGCGTGCGTGTAGCCGTCCGCGTACCCGTCGTCGATCGTCACGACGAACGACCGCGCCGGCGGCCGCGTCCCGGCCGCCAGGTACGTGGCGAGATCCGCCGCGGTGATGGTGTGCCAGCCCGCGTCGTGGAGGGCCCGCATGTGCGCGTCGAACGTCGTCGGCGAGACGACAAGGTTGGGCAGGGCGCTCGGCACCTCGCCCGGCAGCCCGACGAGGTGATACATGAGCACCGGCACGTGGAGGACGAGCGCCGGATCGGGTGAGGCGGGCGGAGGTACGGCCGGCGACGCGGTCGGCGCCACGGAGGGCGACGCGGTCGGCGCCACGGAGGGCGACGCGATCGGCGCCACGGAGGGCGACGCGATCGGCGCCGCGGAGGGCGACGGGGATGCCGCGCGAGCCGCCCCCGAGAGGGCGAGGACGCAGAGCGACGCCGCGACGACTACGCCGATCGCCCGTGCCGCCGCCATCCCCGGTGCCTCCGTGGCTCATCCGCGCGCAACGATCCGCGCCTCTACCGGATCCGAGTGTGGTCCGCCTGCGGACGGCCCGCACGGGCTCGAAAGTCACCTGCGGCATCGGCAAGTGGCGGCCGGGTGTTGCCGCGCCCGTGCCCCGGACTGGTGCTGGAACGGGTGGGACTGGGTCAGGTGGCGGGCATGGCCTCGGCGGCGCCCGCGGAACCGACTTCCGGCCCCACGGCATCGGGCGCGGGAGGCGCGGCCTGGGCCGTGTCGCGGGCATGGCCGAAGCTCGGCTGGGGCACGGCCTCGAGGACCGAACGGACCTTCCTCGCTGCCCGCGTCGTCGTCGCGATGGCTCCGCCGATGACGTTCCTTCCTGCCCCGTCCCGGTGCTTGGACCAGACGCTCTGCCGCGTCCTACCCAGCACGGTCGCGATCCTGTCCCACGACCACCCGGCCTCGCGCGCCAGCGTGACGGCGCGCTCCTCCCAGCCATCGACGTGCTCGCCGAGGTATCGAACGGCCAGGAGGGCAGCCATCGGCTGGTCGGCTTCTACGTCTGCCGCGATCTCGGCCAGGGTGCGGCCCTCCGCGTACAGGGAGGATCCGTCGGCCTCCATCTTCGCCGCGAAGCGGGTGAGCAATGCGTCCGGATCCTCGAGGAGGTCGGCGTAGCGGAAGTCGGCAGCCACGGCCGCCGCCCCTTCGCCGACCTCGAGGGTCTCATGCGGTTCGCCCGAACGGTCGACGTTCATCGCCTCGATCCGGCGCAGCCGGGGATCGTCGTCCGGAAGCTCCCGGACGTAGTCGGCGACGTCGAGCAGGCCGCGAGCCGACCGCGCCCTCCGCGGATCGTCGGACTCGACCCCAGCCTGGCGGCGCGACTCTGCCTGCTGCTCGAAGTACTCCGCGAGCATGGCCTTGCCAGTCGACCGTTCCATGTCATCCTGCCCTTCTGTCACCGGTGTATCGGTGGGACATCCTGTTGGACGTCAAGATACCATGACGGCGCAGAGGAAAGGGCGGCATCACACGCGGCCGTGAGGCGCAGGCGACGGGAGATGGCCAGCGGCCGCGGGCTCGACCCGCGAGCACGCGCGCTCGCGCGCCATGGCATCCTGCGCGAGGATGGGCGCGCCGACCCTCGATCGAAGGCGGCCGGTGCCGGCGACGCCGATGCTGGGCGCCCCCGTCGCCCGATGGGCCGTCGGCTCGTGGTGTCGGCATACTTGTCGCCCACCTCACCTCGCCCGGGAGCACCGTGGTCGAAGACTTCCAGCTCAGGTTCCAGCGCGGAGACCGCCACCTCCGGACCGTCGAGGAGCTCGTGGCCGCGTCCACGAGCGGCCGCGCGGCGCGGGCTGCCGGCGGGCTTCAAGCGGACGACGACCCTCCGCGTCCCCCAACGGGCGCCGATCCCGATCCCATCACCGAGCTGAGCGCCGTCATCGGCGACTGCGTCCACGACCTGCGGACCGCGCTCGACAACCTCGCCTGGCGCCTGGCGGGGAAGGAGGCGCACCCGCACACCGCGTTCCCGGTGTTCAAGGACCGTGGCTTTTTCCAGAAGCACGCGCGAGCCGGGGCCGACTACCGGGGTCACGGCGGCTCGATGATGGCCGGCATGTCCCCGGAGGCGCAGGCGGCGATCGAGTCGCTCCAGCCGTTCGCCCGACCCCACGGGCGCGAGCCGACGGCGGAGGCCCTCTGGATCCTCCACCGGCTCGACATGGAGGAGAGGCATTACTCCGCGGCGATCACGGTCGGTCCAAGCGTCACGTTCGACGTCGCCGGGCCGGCGGCCGGCCTGCCAGTGGTCGAGTGCCTCGTGGGCTGCCGCGACGCGGTCGAGGAGGCGATCCTCGCGCTCGAGGATCTCCTCCCGCCCCGCCCAGCCGGGCCCGCGCCGTCCGGGTCGGTCACGGCCCCGGGTCCTACCGCGTCCTGATCCCGATGACGTCGCCCGGGTCGCCGAAGAGCACGACGTAGCCGCCGGCAGGCACGGGGGCGGCCGTCGCGTCGGCGGCGCCTGCAGCGACGAGCGCCAGGTTCGCGTCGAGGACCTTCCACGCCCCGGCGCCCGAGGTCGTCACGGCCAGGGCGGCCGTCACCGTCCGCCATTCCGCGTAGCCCTCGGGCCCGATCGAGACGGAGCCGGGGCCGCTCGTCAGGCCCGGCACGGTCGCCTGCGGCCGCAGGACGGTGCCGCCCCAGTGGAGCCACTCCTCGCCGCCGCGCGCCTCCACGCTGAGGTCCTCGAGGTCGCGGCCGAATGCGGTGGGGACCACGAGGAACATGGAGCCGAGCGTATCGCTGCCGCCGACGTCCACGGGCGCCGGCGCCTCGTAGTACCCGACGTCGAGATAGCCCGGCAGGCCGGGGATCTCGGTCAGGCGGACGGACGGTCCGAGCGCCCAGGCGCGCGAGTCCGGCGACTCGTTCGCCATGAGCCACGTGTGGCCGGCCCGCGCCCGCCACGCGGCCGAGAGCGGCGCGCCGGGGTCGATCCGCTCTCCGAGCGGGATGTCGATCACGTAGTGGCCGACGCCGCCGGGCGACCGGAACACGAGGTATGTGCGCCCCCACGCCGAGACCGCGCGGACCGACTTCGCCGGGACGCCGGACGTCCAGAACGCGCCGTCCGTCCGCAGCGTATACGTCGATGTCGCCGTCGCCCACGCGCCGTCGACAAGGGACGCGAACGCGAGCGTCCGGTCCGGGCGGACCGTCACGCGGTAGCCGCGGCCCTCGCCGAGGTACGTGCCGGCGATCGCGTCGAGCTGTGCCACGGTGGGCGTCCGCAGCGCGAGGGTGGTGGCGCCGAGGGCCTTCGGCATCGCGGCGATGCTCCCGCGCTCCGCGAGCGCGTGGAGCGCGATCCGCTGCGCGAGCGTCTCGGCGTCGATCGCGTGGTCCATCGGCTCGGTGCTCTCGATGACGACGGCGAGTCGCTCCCCGGGAACGACCAGGAATCCTGCGACGTAGTCGTTCGTGCCGCCGCTCTTGTACCAGGCGGTCACGCCCACCTTCGCGAGCCCCGGCTCCCGGACCGTGTCCCAGCCCAGGCCATAGATGAAGCCCTGGAGCCCTGTCGGATCGAGCGATCCCTTCGTCTGGTCGCGCCCCATCTCGGCGACCGCTTCTGCCGAGAGGACCCGGCGGCCCGCGTACGTTCCGCCATCCATGAGCATGCTCGCGACGCGGGCCATGTCCGATGGGGTGGAGAAGAGCCCGCCGGAGCCGTACAGGCCCAGGTACTCCCGCGGGACCATGGTCGCGGTCGCCGGGTCGTAGACGCGCGCCGCCGTCCCGGGGACGAACTCCGCGGTGGAGTAGCGCGAGTGCGCCATCCCGAGGGGGGCGAGGATCGCGGATGTCACGTAGTCGGGGTAGGACATGCCGCTCACCCGGTCGACGAGGATCTGCGCCAGCGTGAAGCAGTCGTTGCAGTAGACGCTCATCGACCCGGGCGTCGTCTTGAGGCGCTCGGTCCGCAGGGTGGCGAGAAGCTGGTCGGCGTACCCGGGGAACGGGGCGTCCATGCTCCAGTTCCGGTAGTCGGTGCCGGGCAGCCCCGCCGAGTGATCGAGGAGCATCCGCACGGTGATCCGGCGGTAGTCGGGCGACGCCATCGTGAAGTCCGGGATGTACCGGATGACCGGGGCGTCCAGCGACACCCTGCCCGCGTCCACGAGCGTCATCACGGCCATCGCGGCGAACACCTTGCTCACGGACCCGATCCCGTACATCGTCGTGGGGACCGGCAGCGTGCCCGCGACGCGATCGGCGTAGCCGAAGCCCTGTTGCCACGCGATCCGGTCGCCGTCCACCAGCGCGACCGAGATCGAGCTGACGGCCGGGTCCTTCATCAAGACGGCCACGGCAGCGCGCGCGTCCGCGATCGTCGCGGCATACGAGCGCACCGCGGCAGCCGCGCGGACGGGGCCCGTGGCGGACGAGGCCGCGGTGGGCGCCGTGGCGGCAGCCACGGACGGCAGGACGATCGAGGCGAGCAGCAGGGCGGCCGCGGCGGCTGACAGCATGCGACGGCGCGGCACGCCGGAGTACGGGAGAGGAAGCATCGCGAAACGACCTCGGGTGGGATGAGGTGACGCACAGCGTGATCCCGGCGCGGCGATCCCGACAGCACTCGGCGGTACCGACCGGCCTACGTCGTTCGCACGATGGACCGGAGCGGCCCGGACGACCGCCCGCGGACGCACGCGTCCCGGGCCGGTCGACGAGCGAGAGGACGCCCGTCCGCACCGGCCGGCGGTAGGCCGTCGGGTCAGGACCCGCGGAGGTCTGTGCTCGACCGGGCCGGCAGCCCGGGGTGCGGGAGCCTCCGGAGGACGACGTACTCGATCCCGTGCCCGCGGCAGAACTCGCGCTTCTCCGGCTGGTCGCCGTCCTCGTTGAGGACGTAGAAGCGCGGCCGGATGCGGGCGATCTCGGGAGCCGCGTCCGTCCAGCCGGAGCCCGACGAGACGAGGCAGCGCTTCACGTGGCGCACCGCGCCCACCATGTACCGGCGCTCGTCCTGGGACTGGAGCGGGTGGCCCGGCCCCTTGAGGAGCTCGACGTTGGCGTCGCTTCCCACGACGACGAACAGCTCGCCGAGGGCCGCGGCGTCGATGAAGAACCGGATGTGTCCCGAGTGGAGCCAGTCGTAGCATCCGGTGACGACGACGCGCGGCGGGTCGCCCGCTGCGGGCGGCCGGATCTCTCCTGCGTTCGCGTCCCAGGCGGGGAACCCCGCGAGGTCGTCACGCCCGAAGATCGTGTACGCGAGCCCGTGCAGCGCGGCGCGCTCGCGGAGCGCAGGCGCGTCCTGGTCCGCGCGGACGACGATGGTCGACGATCGCCGCGCGATGTCGGCGATGGCGGCGACGGCCTCGCGCTCCACCACCCCCACGCTCGCCACACAGCGGAGCGACGCGGCGAGGAACCGTCGCTCGGCGACGGGGAACTTCGGCGGCCTGCCCGTCGTGCGCTCGACGAGCGCGTCGGAGGGGAGCCGGACGTGGAGCGCTCCGTGGCGGGCCGCCTCCTGCAGGAACCGCACGTCGGCCGAGGTGAGGTCGTCGAGGCTCGCCTGGACGACGACGCCGGTCCTGCGCCGCGGGTCTGCGGCGCCCTCCGGCCCGTTCACGCCTTCCGCACCGCGACGTGGAAGGAACCCGGCACGTCATCCTCGGAAGCGACGACGATGTACCCCCCGCCGCAGCCGGAGTACATCGCGCCCGGATGGCGCGCCGCGTACGCGGCGAGAAGCCCCTTGAGGTCGAGGGTGATCGTCGGGTGGACGAAGACCTCGGGAAGGAGCGCGTCCCAGCAGCGCGAGCACTCGTCGAACGACGCGCCGAGCGCCACGACGTCGCGCCGCACGATCGCGTCGTAGCACTCGCGGCCACTCCGGCCGAGCCGGGCGATCCACGAGGGATCCAGCCGCTGGACGCCCAGCGGGCTGTAGTCGCGCGGTCGCTGGGCGACGGGAACGAGGTGGATCACGCGCTCCAGCCACGCGACGACCTCGGGGTCGGAGGTGGACTCCACGTGGCACGGGAAGCAGCCGCCGTCCACCGACGCGTCGTAGTCGAGCCGGCTCACGCCGGGATAGACGATGCCGCACATGTCCTGCGAGCCCGACGGATCCGGCCGGCCCGCGTTCTCGGCTGCGTAGAGGACGCGGACGAGGTCGGCCGGGTCGCGGCCCTCCGGCAGCGCGTCGCCCCAGAGGGCGCGCGCCACCGCCCTCGTCCCGGTGGCCATCCCGCACCGGTCCATGTAGCGGACCGTGGGCCGGAGCGAGACGACGACCATCGATCCGGGCGGCTCGGGGTCGAGCCGGGAGACGAACGGCTGGTCGATCCACCCGCCTGCCAGCTGCAGCCGGAAGGGGAGCCCACCGACGACGCTCGAGAGGTCGGGCGCTCGAAGGCCGGCGTCGGTCACCCGTCAGCCCTCGACGACGCGCTTGCCGGCCTTGCGCGCCGTGTACTGGTCGGCGATCCAGGCGTAGGTCGCGGCCATCCCGGTGCGCAGGGACGTGGACGGCTCCCAGCCGAGGACCTGGTTGATGAAGGTGTTGTCGCTGTTGCGTCCCGCGACGCCCTTCGGCGCGTCGAGCCTGTACGAGCGCTCGAGCGTCACGCCCGCGATCTCCTCGACGATCGAGACGAGATCGTTGATCGAGACGAGCTCCGACGACCCGAGGTTGATCGGGGTCGCTGTGAGCTCGGGGGTGTGCACGATCCGGTCGATCCCGGAGACGCAGTCCTCGATGTAGCAGAACGACCGCGTCTGGGTCCCGTCGCCCCAGATCTCGATGCGCAGGTCGCCGGTGTCCTTCGCCTCCAGGACCTTCCGGATCATCGCCGCCGGCGCCTTCTCGCGCCCGCCGAACCACGTCCCGTTCGGGCCGTAGATGTTGTGGAACCGGGCGATGTGCGTCTCGAGGCCGCGCTCGGCCGTGTACTCCTGGCAGAACATCTCGCTGATGAGCTTCTCCCAGCCGTACCCGCGCTCGGCCATCGCCGGATAGGCGTCGGACTCCTTCAGGGCCATGGCGGTCGGGGCCTTCTGGAGGTCGGTGTTGTACGCGCACGCCGAAGACGAGAAGAAGTAGCTCTTTGCGCCGGCGCGCCACGCCGCCTCGATGAGGTGCGTGTTGATGAGGACGCTCCGGAGGCACTCGACGCGGAAGTTCTCGATGAAGCCCATCCCGCCCATGTCGGCCGCGAGGTTGTAGACCTCCGTCGCGCCCTTCACGGCCTCGAAGGCGTTCTCCTCGTGGCTGAGGTCCATCGAGATCGACTCGACGCCCGGGACCCGCTGGTACCAGTCAGGGAGCGGCTTCTTGTCGATCGCCCGGATCCGCGTGAGGCCCTGGTCGCGGAAGCGCTTCGTCAGCGAGCCGCCGATGAAGCCGCCCGCGCCCGCGATGACGATGAGGTCGTCCTTCGCGAGGCCGCGGCGGATCGAGGTCCCGGGGACGATGTCCGTGTAGTCGCTGGTCATGCCGGTGCGCCTCTCGATGCGGTGGGGGTGGCGAGCGAGCCGTCCAGGGGTTCTCCGCTGGACCGGCGAACGATGAGCTCGGTGGGGAGGACGATCTCGCGCGGCGGGCGGCCCGGGTCCGCGAAACGGTCGAGGAGAAGGGCGACGGCCAGTCGGCCCATCTCGCCCGCCGGCTGTGCCGCCACGGTGAGGAACGGGAACGTGACCATGGACGGAGGAAGGTCGTCGAACCCCACGACGGCGACGTCTTCGGGCACGCGGACCCCGGCGTCGGCGAACGCGTGGAGGACGCCGATCGCGATGAAGTTGTTCGCGGCGAAGACCGCCGTGGGCCGCGGCGTCGCCTGCATCGCCTCGGCCGCCATCGCGCGACCGCTCTCGATCGTGTAGGCGCCGTGCAGGACGCGCGGCGCCGCGAGGCCTGCCTCGGCGAGCCCCCTCCGGAAGCCCGCGACGCGGTCGGCGGAAGTCGAGACCGAGGTCGGGCCCGCAAGGATCGCCATCCGCCTGTGGCCGAGCGAGACGAGGAGGCGAGCAAGCGCAGCTGCACCGCCGCGGGAGTCCGCCCGCACGGAGTCGGTGCGCGGGCCGCGCACCTTCCGGTCGACCGCCACCACCGGCGTCCCCTGCGCTGCCGCCCGCCGGATCGCGTCGGCGCCGTCGCCAGCGGTCGCGAGGAGGATCCCGTCCACGCGCCGCTGAAGGAGCATCCCGAGCGCGCGCTCCTCCTCCTCCGGTCGCTCGTCCGTGTTCGCGACCACGAGCATGAGCCCGGCGTCCGCGGCGGCCGCCTGGGCGCCTGAGGCGATCGTCGTGAAGTAGGGGTTCGTCAGGTCCGGCACGATGATCGCGAGCGTGTGCGTCCGACTGGACCGGAGGCTCCGGGCGACCGCGTTGGGGACGTAACCCGTCTCGGCGATCGCCGCCTCCACGCGCGCCCGCACCCCGTCGCTCACCGGGCCGCTCTCGTTGACGACGCGGGAGACGGTCATCGGTGCGACGCCGGCGCGGCGGGCGACCTCGACGATCGTGGGCATCGGACCCTCGCTGCGAGGGGCAGGCCGGCGGAGGAGGGACCGCCTGCCCGCACCAGGACTGATAACGCTACCACGGTCACGTTACCAGTCCGGCCGCGAAGCGTCAAGACGAGAGGCTGCGCGTCCGGCACACCGGGACGCCCGGGTCCGTCGTGCGGTGCGGGCGGGCGACGGCGCGCCTCGGAGGCGGTCATGCGGCCCTGCGATGCGCGATGATGGGCGCGAAGCACCGCACTCCGGCACGCGGCTCGCAGCGCGCCGGCTCGGTCGTCGCCCACCTCGGAACGCGCGTGAGGGAGTCGGATGATCCTGGTCTGCGGCGAGGCGCTCATCGACATGGTCCCGCTGCCGGCGAGCCCGGATCAACCCGCGTACGTGGCGCGCGGCGGCGGGTCGCACTTCAACGTCGCGATCGGCCTCGGTCGCCTCGAGGTCCCGGTCGGCTTCTTCGGGCGGCTCTCGCTGGACCCCTTCGGGCGGATGATGCGCCGCCAGCTCGAGGAGGACGGCGTGGACTGCCGTCTCGTCCGCGACGGCGACGAGCCCTCCACCCTCGCGATGGTCTTCCTCGAGGCCGGCGCGGAGCCCGTCTACACGTTCCACGACGAGGGTGCCGCCGACCGGATGCTCCGTGTCGAGGACGTCCCGGCGGCGCTGCCGGAGGAGGTCCGGGCGCTCCACTTCGGGTCGATCTCGCTCCTGCGCGATCCCGGCGCGAGCGCGTACGAGTCGCTCATGCGCCGCGAGAGCGGACGCCGCCTTGTGAGCCTGGACCCGAACGTCCGCCCCGGCCTCATCCGCGACCGCGCCGCGTACGTCGAGCGACTCGAGGAGTGGCTGTCGCTCGCCGACCTGGTGAAGGTGAGCCGCGCCGACCTGGAGTGGCTCTACCCGGACCGGGCGCCCGAGGACGCCGCCGCTGCCTGGCTCGACCGGGGCCCCGCGGTGGTGGTCGTGACGCGCGGCCACGACGGCGCGGTCGCCCTCGTGCCGGGAGGGCGCGCGGAGGTGCAGGGCATCGCGGTCACCGTGTCCGACACGGTCGGCGCGGGCGACAGCTTCACGTCGGGACTGCTCGCGTGGCTCCATCGGGCGGGCCGGCTCGACAGGGCCGCGATCGACGGAGTGACGGAGGACGAGCTCCGGACGGCGCTGGCGTTCGCGAACACGGCGGCGTCGATCACGTGCACGCGGGCAGGCGCGCAGCCGCCGACGTTCGCGGAGATGCGCGCGACCGGCCTGGCCTGACGGGCGGGCCCGCTGCCGGCGCGCGCAGCCGCCGGTGGTTCTGCGTCCACCGACCCGGGGCCGCGACCACCGACCCGCGCCGCACTCCTGCCGCTCGCCGGTCGGCCCGGCCCTGCGTCCTAC
>CAIYQJ010000140.1 GCA_903928275.1 uncultured Chloroflexota bacterium | reverse complement strand
GGCGAGGTCCGCCTCGCCGTACCGGGTGAACGCCAGCCGAAGCGAGCTCCGTCCCCCATCCCCGGCGACGTAGAAGTGACGGCCCGGCACGTAGGACATGCCGCGGGCCTCCGCGGCGGGCAGGAGTGCGGTGGCGTCGAGCGATCCGGGAAGCGTCACCCACGTGAAGAAGCCGCCGCGCGGCTCGGTCCACGTGGCATCCGGCAGGTGGGCTGCGAGCGACGCGAGCAGCGCGTCCCGGCGCGCGGCGTAGACGCGTCGGAGGCGCTCCACGTGATCGGGGAACTCGCCGGTCGCCGCCCAGGTGGCCACGATGAGCGCTGAGAGGTGCGCCATGCCGCCGCCCGACTCGAGCAGGCCGGAACCCCACACGCGCGCCGCGGTCTCCGCGTCGGCGCTCAGGAAGGCGAGGCGCAGCCCCGGTCCGATCGACTTCGAGAAGGAGCCCAATCGCACGACGGAGCCGGGTGCACCCATGCTCCAGAGCGACGGCGGCGCCGGCGCGTCATACGCGATCTCGCGGTAGACGTCGTCCTCGACGATCGTCACGCCCTCCGCGACGGCGATGTCCACCAGCTCGCGCCGCCGACCGTCGACGAGCGTCACGCCGGTCGGGTTGTGGAAGGTGGGGATCGTGTAGAGGAGACGGACGCGGCGGCCGCCGGCCTTCAGGCGGGCGATCGCGTCGCCGGCAGCGTCGGTTCGGATGCCGCCCCCGTCGAACGCCACGGGGACGATCTCCACCGGGTGGTCCCGCAGGATCCGGACGGCGAGGTGGTAGGTGGGCTCCTCCACGAGCACGACGTCCCCCGGCTTCGTGAGCAGCGTGACCACGAGGTCGAGGGCATGCGACGCCCCCGCCGTCACGACGATCTCCTCCGCGCCGTGCGTCCGCGCGTCGGTCGCGGCGAGCCGCTCGCGCACGAACGCGACGAACGGCGGCGGGCCGGAATCACGGCCGTAGGCGAGCGCGTCCGCCCCGTACGTGGCCAGCGCGGTCGCGGCTGCGGCACCGAGGGCGTCGGCCGGCAGCAGGCCCATGTCGGGATGGCCCCATGCGAGGTCGATGATCCCCGAACGATCGCGCACCTGGACGACGCGGACGGGATCGGGGGCTAGCGTGCCGGGAAGGGCGGTCGGGTGAGCGGGCATAGCGCGTATGGTGACCGGAGCGCGCCCGATGCGCCAGCCCGGACGGCCGACCCGGCGAGAGGGCCGGTCCCGACGCCGGCGAGAGCAGGGCCGAGGGCGCTGGAGGTGCTGTGTGCTCGAGCTCATGAGTGGCCTGCCGGTCGGGGTGGTCGGCGCCAGGGCGACGGGACGGGTCACCGCGGACGACTACCACGACCTCCTCGACCCGGCCCTCGATGCCGCGATGAAGGCGAAGGGCGCCATCCGCATCCTGTACGTGCTGGGGCCGGAGCCGCTGACCTACACGGCCGGCGCGATGGCCGCCGACACCGGCGAGTGGATCCACCTGGGCGGCCGCTGCGAGCGCATGGCGGTCGTGACCGACATCGGGTGGATCCGCGACGCCGTAGGCCTCTTCCGCCATGCCATGCCCAGCCTTCGCCTGTACGCGATGGCCGAGCTCGACGCGGCGCAAGCCTGGGTCGCGGCGCCCTGACCGCGGCTGGCTACCCGCGGGTGGCCCGCACCGTCTGGAGCGCCCGCCTGGCCTGGGCGAGGTGGAACCGGTCGTGGCCCGCGATGAGGACGAACTGGAGTCCACAGCTCTCGGGGCCGCGCTCCCTGTGGATGCCCACGCGCCGCCGCATCGCGTCCGAGGCCCGTGCCCAGAGAGCGAGGTCGGCCGCGCGCAGGGCAGTGAACGTCGCGAGGAGGGCCTCCGGGTCGACCTCGGGCGCGGCCGAGCCGGCGTGGAGCCCCGCGACCCAGTCGTCCTGGTCGAACGGCACGATGTCCGGCCGCGACTCCGCGACGGCCGCGCGGTAGCGGAACGCCACCACGATCTCCGCGTCCACCACGTGCCCGAGCAGCTCGAGGACGCTCCATTCGCCGGGCTCCGGCCGGGTCGCGAGGTGGTCGCCCGCCTCGTCGATCAGCGTTCGCCACGCCGCCGCCGCGCCCTCCTGGATCGTCGCGGGGTCGTCCCCGCCCACGATCTCGAGCATGCCGCGCTGGTAGTCGCTCGGCCGGAACTCCGACCCCATGTACGTCTCGGTCATCGGTCCCTCTCCGGGTGTGCGGGAAGCCCTGGTCCACGGCGCACGAGCCCGGGCCGGCCGGCCGCGCAGGCCGTGAACGATAGCGCGCCCCGCAAGGGGGGTGTCGTGTCGAGCCGGGATGGGGCATCATGCGGACCAACGGCGCGGGCGGGCGCCGCGGGCGATCCGATCGCGACGGCCCGACGAACGGGCGCGCGACGACAGCGGGCAGACGCAGCGGAGGACGGCGATGCGGTTCGGTTCCACGGCGAGGCGGGCCCGGACGGTGGCGATGGCGATCGCGGTCGGCGTCAGCGCTGCGTTCGCCGCACCGGCGCTCGCGCTCGCGGCGGACGGGGCATCCGCGCCCCCGAGCGCATTGTCGGCCGCGGGCGCCCTCGCGATCATCAGCGTCATGGCCGTCGTCCTGTTCCTCCTCGGGCTCTTCGGGGTCCGCGGCGCCGCCCACGACGCCCGCATCGAGCACGACGCGGACGAGTAGGGGGCAGCCTCCGCCCGCGCCGACGCTCGCCGACCCGGGGCCGCGCCGCGCCGCGTCGCGGCGCCCGGGCCGATGCCCCGGGGGCAGACTGGGGCCGCGCGTCCAGCTGCATCTCGCGAGGCCTCCCGTGACCCACCCGACCGACCCGCTCGTCCACGCCGCGCCCCCACCCACCCGTACCGAGACGGACTCGATGGGCGCCATCGAGGTCCCCGCCGACCACTACTGGGGCGCGCAGACGCAGCGTTCGCTCCACCACTTCGCGATCAGCGAGAACCGCATGCCGGTCGGGATCGTGCGCGCCTTCGGGATCCTCAAGCGCGCCGCCGCCGACGTGAACGCCGACCTGGGCCTGCTGCCCGCCGAGAAGCACGACCGCATCGTTGCGGCCGCCAACGAGGTGGCCGACGGCACGCTGGCGGACGAGTTCCCGCTCCGCGTGTGGCAGACGGGGTCGGGCACGCAGTCGAACATGAACGTGAACGAGGTCATCGCCGGGCGCGCGAACGAGGTGGCCACCGGCGCCCGGGGCGGCAAGAAGCCCATCCATCCGAACGACGACGTGAACATGAGCCAGTCGTCGAACGACACGTTCCCCACCGCGCTGCACATGGCGGTCGCGATGGCCATCGCGGAGCAGCTGATGCCTGCCCTGCGCGGGCTCCGCGACGCCCTCGACGCGAAGCGGGCCGCATTCGACGGAATCGTGAAGATCGGCCGGACCCACCTCCAGGACGCGGTGCCGCTCACGCTCGGCCAGGAGTTCAGCGGCTACGTGGCGCAGATCGACGGTGACATCGCGCGGATCGAGGCGACGCTCCCCGGGCTCCACGAGCTCGCGCTCGGGGGCACGGCCGTGGGCACCGGCCTCAACGCGCACCCCGAGTTCGCGGTGCGCTCCGCCGCGCGGATCGCGGAGCTCACGGGGCTCCCGTTCGTCACCGCGCCGAACAAGTTCCAGGCGCTCGCCGGGCAGGAGGCCACGGTGTTCGCCTCGGGCGCGCTCCGCACGACCGCGACGAGCCTCATGAAGATCGCGAACGACATCCGGTGGCTCGGCTCGGGCCCGCGGGCCGGTCTCGGCGAGCTGCGGCTCCCGGAGAACGAGCCCGGCTCGTCGATCATGCCCGGCAAGGTGAACCCCACCCAGTCCGAGATGCTCACGATGGTCTGCGTGCAGGTGTTCGGCTATGACGCCGCCATCGCCTTCGCCGGCTCGCAGGGCAACTTCGAGCTCAACGTCTTCAAGCCGATCATCGCGTACGACCTGCTCCACTCGATCGACCTGCTGTCGGACGGCAGCCGGTCGTTCACGGAGCACTGCGTCGTGGGCCTGGAGGCGGACGAGGCGCGGATCGCCGACCACGTCGCCAACAGCCTCATGCTCGTGACGGCACTCGCTCCGTCCCTGGGCTACGACAGGGCGGCGCAGATCGCGAAGAAGGCGCACCACGAGGGGACGACGCTGCGCGAGGCCGCGATCGCGTCCGGCTACATCACGGGCGAGGCGTTCGATGCCGCCGTCCGGCCGGAGGAGATGACCCGACCGACACGGGCGGGATGACCCGGTGACGTCGCCGGGCCCGACCGTGGCCTCCTCGGCGCAGCCGCCGCCGCGCGACGCCTCGACTTCGACTCGCCTCCTCCTGGCGTGCGGGATCGCCGGCCCCGTCGCCTTCTGGGTCCTCGGATCGATCGCCGCCGCCACCTGGCCCGGCTACGACCCGGTCTCGCAGTCGATCAGCGTGATGGTGCACGCGCCGGAAGGCTGGCTCCAGGTGGACGCCTTCATCCTCCTCGGTGTCCTTTCGCTCGCGTTCGCCGTGGGGATGGGGCGCGTCGCCGGGGCGACGCACGCTGCCCGCGACCGCGTCCGGTCGGCCCTGCTGATCCTCGCCACGATCCAGCTGGGATTCGCGCTCTTCCCCACGGACCCCGGGACCGCGACCTCGCTCCACGGGGCGGTGCACCTGCTCGTCTTCGCGGCCTTCGCCGTCGCGTTCCCGATCGTCGCGTGGCGGATCGCAGGGCCGCTCCGCGCCGATCCGCCCTGGCGGCG
>CAIYQJ010000139.1 GCA_903928275.1 uncultured Chloroflexota bacterium | reverse complement strand
CTCCGGTGCGCCGATCCCCATGACGGAGATGCTCGCCGTCCTGCCCGGCGTCATCTACGCGGCACGCGGCTCGGTGGCCGATGCGCAGTCGATCGGCAGGACGAAGCAGTACCTGAGGAAAGCGTGCCAGGTCCAGCTCGACGGCACCGGGTTCGCGATCGTCGAGATCCTGTCCAACTGCCCGATCGGCTGGGGCATGGAGCCGGTCGCGTCGGTGGAACGGCTGCGGGAGGTCGTCGCGGACGTCTACCCACCCGGCGTGATCGTGGACCGCACCGTGGCGCCCCGGCCGGACCTGCCGGCCTCGCCCGCGGGGGACTGACGATGGAGCGCTCCGTCATCTTCGCGGGGTTCGGCGGCCAGGGACTCCTCTTCGCGGGACAGATCCTCGCCCAGGCCGCCATGGACGAGGGCCGCGAGGTCCTCTGGATCCCGTCGTACGGGCCCGAGATGCGCGGCGGCACGGCGTCGTGCACCGTGATCATCTCCGAGGAGCAGGTCGGCTCGCCGGTCGTGGACCGGGCCGATGTCGCCGTCGTGCTCAACCCGCCGTCCCACGCCAAGTTCGCGCGCACCGTGGCGCCCAACGGCGTCCTCGTGACGAACTCCACGCTCGTGGACGCGCGATCCGATCGCGACGACATCTCGGAGATCGCACTCCCGCTCTCCGAGCTCGCAGCCGTCGCGGGCGACCCGCGCCTCGTGTCCGTCGTGGCCCTCGGCGTGGTCGCCGCGCGCACCGGGATGGTCCTGCCCACGTCCGTGCATCGCGCCCTCGTGGAGATCGTCGGTCGCAAGCGCCCAGCGGCCCTCGAGGCCGACCTCGCGGCGTTCGACGCGGGCCTGCGCGCCGCCGGCGGCACCCCCATCGCCGAGGTCATCCGCGCCGAGGTCCGCGCGACGGCCGCGGCCGATCGACAGCCGGAGCCGATCGCCCGGGAGGCCTGATCCGCGCGGCATTCGGCGCGCCCCCGGCTCGCCCGCCGGCGGGATCGCGCGGTGGCGTCACGCCCGCGTGCACGTCGGACCACTGCACGAGACGCGACGGACGTACCGTATCCGGTGCCGACCCGGCGCGACCGGCGGGCGGTGGCCCATGCGACGACGCGCCGGTCGGACGGGAGGGAATCAGGTGACCTTCGAAGGGATCATCGTGGGCGGGCTCGCGGTCCTCATCGGCCTCGCGTTCGCCTTCCTCGGCTACCGGTTCTTCCTCATCCTGTTGCCGATCTGGGGCTTCTTCGCCGGCTTCGCGATCGGCGCCAATGCGGTCGCGTCCCTGTTCGGCGAGGGATTCCTCGCGACGATCACCGGCTGGGGCATCGGTTTCGTCCTCGCGATCATCTGCGCCGTCCTCGCCTACCTGTTCTGGTATGCGGCGGTCGTCATCCTTGCCGGGTCCGTGGGCTATGCGCTGGGCGGGTCGGCGCTCGCGGCGATCGGCATCGACCCGGGCTTCCTCACGTTCATCGCGGGGGTCGCGCTCGGGGCCGTGTTCCTCATCGGCGCCCTCGTGCTCAACGTCCCCAAGTACGTGATCGTGATCCTCACCGGGATCGGCGGTGCGGCGGGGATCGTGCTGGGAGCCGCGCTCATCATCGGCAAGGTGCCGGTCTCCTCGCTCGGCAGCGCCGGCCTCCTCGGCTCGGTCGTGCACGATTCGCTGCTGTGGTTCGGGCTGTGGGCGATCCTCTCGATCGCGGGCATGGTCGTCCAGCTCCGCACGTTCCAGGAGTTCAGGATCGACCGCACCGGCTATCGCGACGCGACGTACGTCGTCGCGACCCGGTAGATCCCGGCACGTGCGTCGCGGCTAGCACCGGCGTGCGAAGATGATGAGGGGATTCGCACGTGCCCATCGCCTGATCACTGGAGGGTGAGATCGTGACCGACCAGCCACCGCCCATCGAGGGCGCAACGAACATCCCCACCGAGCCCGGCTCACCCGTCCCGGCCGCGCTGCCGGCCGCAGCGGCAGAGGTCGCGGCGGCACCCGTCGTCCCGGCCGCGGTGCCGGCCGCGATGCCGGCCGCAGCAGCGCCGCCGCCGCCCCCCGTGGCACCCGCCCCGACCAGCTGGACGGGCTACG
>CAIYQJ010000138.1 GCA_903928275.1 uncultured Chloroflexota bacterium | reverse complement strand
CGTCCGCTGCGTGCTGTGCGCGCATCGCTGCCTCCTGCGCGAGGGGCGCCGCGGGATCTGCGGCGTCCGCGAGAATCGCGACGGCCGGCTCGTGTCGCACGTGTACGGAGAGCTCGTCGCCGCGCATCTCGACCCCATCGAGAAGAAGCCGCTCTATCACGTGCTCCCGGGCAGCACCGCGTACTCGATCGCCACGATGGGCTGCCCGTTCCGCTGCGGGTTCTGCCAGAACTGGGAGATCGCGCAGGCACCGCGGGAGGGCCTGGCGCCGCCGACGCTCCGGATGACGCCGGAACAGGTGGTGGACGAGGCTGTGCGCAGCGGCGCGTCGGCCATCGCCTACACGTATGTCGAGCCCACGATCTTCGTCGAGTTCCTCCTCGACACGGCGCGCCTCGCACGGCGAGCCGGCCTGCTCAATGTCCTCGTCACCAACGGCTATCTCACGCCGGAGTCGGTCGCGGAGATCGCCCCATGGATCGACGCGGCGAACGTGGACCTCAAGGGCTTCGACGACGCGGTCTACCGACGGATCTGCGGCGCGCGGCTGGCGCCCGTGCTGGACACGCTCGTCGGGCTCCGTGCCGCCGGCGTGTGGCTGGAGGTGACGACCCTCATGATCCCGGGCCACACGGACGACCCCGACGGCCTGGCGAAGCTCACCCGGTGGATCGTGCGCGAGCTGGGGCCCGAGACGCCATGGCACGTGAGCCGGTTCTTCCCCGCGTACCGGTTCGGGCACGTCCCGGCGACCGCGGTCGAGTCGGTCCGCACGGCCGCTCGGATCGGGCGCGACGCCGGCCTGGCGCACGTGTATCCCGGCAACCTGGGGCACGCGGCCAGCTCCGAGGACGGCGTGACGCGATGCGCCGGCTGCGGGGAGGCGCTCGTCGTCCGGGCCGGCTACCAGATCGTGGACGACGACCTGCTCGAGGGCGCCTGCCCGGCGTGCGGGCGACGCCTGGCGGGGATCCTCGCGGGAACCGCCGCCGCGGATCGATGCGAGGCCGTCGTCGGGATCGGCCCCGCCCTCCCGCACGCACCTGGGGAGAGCGCGCGATGAGCGACCTCGGCGCCCCGCGACGGCCGGCCGTCGCCGGCTCCTTCTACCCGGCCGACGCGAGCGACCTCGAGGCGCTCGTGGACGAATGCGTGGTCGACGCGCGCTTCCGGCGCCCGGTCCCCGCCGGCGCGCCACCGGCGCCGCTCGGGATCCTCGTCCCGCACGCCGGGCTCGTGTACTCGGGCGCGATCGCGGCGGCGGGCTGGGGCGTGCTCGCGGCGGCCAGGGTCTCCACCGTCGTCATCGTGGGGACGTGCCACGCGGCTCCATGGCTCGAAGGTGTGGCCGTGTCGCCCACCGCGACGTGGCACCTGCCCGGCGGCGACATGGCCGCCGACACGGCCCTCGGGGGCGCGATCGTCGCGCTCGGCGCGCCGTTCGTCGCCGACGCGGCCGCCCACCGCGAGGAGCACTCCGTCGAGGTCCAGCTGCCGATCCTCCGGCGCCTCCTGCCCGAGGCGCGGTTCGTCGCGCTCGTCGCCGGATGCGCGCCGTCGGTGGCGGTGGAGGGCGGGTTCGCCCTGGGACGGTTGCTGGCTGAGCGCCGCGCGGGCGGCGAACGCGTCGCCCTCGCGATCTCCACCGACTTCGCCCACTACCCGCCGCAGCCCATCGCCGAGGCGGTGACGACGCAGCACCTTCCCGGCCTGGTCGCCCTGGACCCCACCGCGATCCACGCGGTGGAACGCGGCCTCCGGCTCGCCGGTCCGGTGGGCGTGGACTGCGGGCTCTGCGGGCTGGAGGCCACGCTTGTCGGCATCTCGGCGCTCAAGGCGATGGGGGCCACGGTGGGGACCCTTCTCGCCCGTGCCACGTCTGCCGACCGGCCAGGATCGAGCTTCGCCAGGACCGTCGGCTACGCGAGCCTGTCGTTCGATTGACGTGCCTCGCCACGCGGACGGCCCGGATCCCACCCGAGGAGGACGCTGAGATGACGGCACGCGGGATCCTGGCCATCGTCATGACGATGCTGGCAGTCCCGGCCCTCGCGGCATGCGTGGCCAGCGGTCCGGCCGCCGCGCCGACGACCTCCGCCTCGGCGGCTCCCTCGCCGTCCGCCGCGGCCTCGCCGTCCGCCGCGACGTCACCGTCGCCG
>CAIYQJ010000137.1 GCA_903928275.1 uncultured Chloroflexota bacterium | reverse complement strand
GGCGGCGAGCGCGCCACCGCAGCCGGCGCACCGGCCCCCGGCGTCGATCGCCGGGGGCGCAGGTGCGGCCGGGGGCGAAGCCGAGGTCACGGGCGCCCCCGGCGCCGGGCGGAGTGACGCGCCGCACTTGGGGCACGCGACCCAGCTGGCATCCTCGATCGGCGCCCGACACGAGGCGCACCGCCCCAGGACGAACGGGTCGCGCGTCGCGCAGTAGGGGCATGCGGCGACGTCGCGCGCGATGAAGGCGCCGCAATGGGGACACGGGTGCTTGAAGGTCGGCATGGAGTCCCTCACCTCTCCGGAGTGGCGTCCCCGGACACCGGGGACGCTCCGGGATCGTCGCCGAGCTCGGCCGCCGCGACGGCCGCTTCCTGGCGCACGCGCCCGGGCCACTCGGCGTCCTCGTCGCGGCACGCGTCGTGCCACGCGATGAGGTCGTCGAGGGCGGCGGCCCAGGTCGCGGCGTCAGCGTGGACGATCCGCGCCACGAAGCGCCGCCTCGCCTCGGCAAGCGAGGGGATCGCGGCGAGCGCGAGTCGGTAACGGCGGGCCTCGGGCGACGCGAGCCGGGCGGCCGGCAGGGACATCGGCTCGCGGAGGAAGCGGGCATCCACCAGGGCGTCGGAGACCCCGGCGACGCACGCCGCGAACGCGTCCGGGGTGGGGTCCGCCGCGCCGCGGGTCGCCCGCGGGACGACGCGGTACAGGTACGTGGCGTGCGCTCCCCCGGACACGAGCTCCAGGGCGGCGAGGTTCCCAGGCAGGCCGACGAGGAACCACGTCCGCGCGGTCGCGGACCCGGGGTCCACGGGTGCCGTCGCGAGCCATCGCGGGGCGGCGTCACCGCCGGCACGGGCCACGAGCGCCGCATACGACGCCGCGAAGGTTGGCTCCGCGAGCACCGATGCCTCCAGTGCCGGCCAGCCGTCGCCGAGCTCCGCGGGCCCGGCAGGGCTCCCATCGACGAGGGCGACCGCGGCCTGCGCCCGCAAAGCGTGCGGCAGGTCCGGGACGAGCGTTTCGACGACCCGGCCCGCGTCGATGGCCGCTCCGTCGCGCAGGCCCTCGATCGCCGCCCGGTGCCGGACGGCCGCCGGCCCGAGCCGAAGCAGGTCCACGACCGGCGTGCCCGTCGCGTCGTCCACCCGGACCCCGCCGACCTCCGGCCGCGCGGTCACGGCGCCGATCCGGGACCGGCGCACGCGGATCCAGGGCGACCTCTCATCGACGGGCGCCACGACGAGCCCCCATCCGTGCAGGACGAGCAGGGCGACGCCCGTCCCGGTCCCGCCAGGCCTGGCGTACTCCACGAGCTCGAGCGGCGCCGGCGGCACGTCGACGAGCGCGTCCCCGAGGAGCTGGCGAAGGCGCCGCTCCCGCAGCATCCCCGCGAGGGGCCCGAGTGCGGGTCCGAAACGGTCGAGCAGCCAGCTCTCGGCGGCGGGTCCCGTCCCCACGACGAGCAGCCCCACCTCGTGCTCGACCGCGATGGTGGAGAGGTCGCGATACGCGATGGTGGTCGGCGGCGAACCGTCGACCGCGAGGGTGAACGATCCGTCGCCGAGCGCGAGCCTTCCCGGCCGGGCCGCCGTGCCGGGCGAGCGGATCCCGCCCCGGTAGGTGGGCCCGCCGGGATCGCTGTCAGAGCGCGATGCGTCCATCGCGCCATCGTAGCCGGGGGGCCGGCGCCGCGGCGTCGTCGGGACGCTACGATGCAAGACCAGATGTCGAAACGTCAGCGCGGCCAAGGGTCACACGCGGCGCGCCCTCCGCGCAGGCGATCTCGGGCGGGCGATCGGTTCGAGACGATCGTCGACGACGTGCTCGACACGCTCCCGGCGAGCCTGGCTCCGGCGCTCTCCGAGGTGGCCGTGGTCGTCGAAGACTGGCCCACCCGTGAGCAGCTCCGCGACCAGGGCCTCCGCGACGACGACGGTCTGTACGGACTCTACGAGGGGACGCCGAGGACCGAGTGGGGCGCGGACTGGTCCACGTTCCCGAACAAGATCACGATCTTCCGGGGCCCCCTCCAGGAGGACTACCCCGACCTGGTGGACCTGAGGCGCGAGATCCGGCTCACGATCGAGCACGAGCTCGCGCACCACTTCGGCCCGGACGACCACTACGACGACGAGGAGGACGAGGACGAGGACCGCGGCCCGGACGCAGACGCCGCCGGCCCGGGCGACGACCTCCTCACCCGGATCCGTCGATCGCTCTTCGGATCGGGGCGCGGGCCCTGACGCTTCGGCAGCGGCCGATGGCCGTCAGGCCGGGTCCTGCCACCCACGCCCCGGTCTCACCGTGCCCAGCCGGGCGTCACGGTCGATCGCGAGGAGGTCCATGAGGACCGCGTAGGCCGTCTGCGGGGTGTGCGGCTCCACGAGCACCAGGTCCATGCGGCCGGCGAGGCGCGTCTCGACACTGAGGGCCATCGAGAACCCACCGGCCGCGCCGAGTGCGGACGATGCAGGCACCCGCTCCGGTCCGACGCTCACGCGTCCGGTCGCATGGTCACCCCGGGCCACCATCCGGAGGCGCTCGCCCACGGCGACCGCGGCGGCGGGCTCGGCCGGATCGACCGCCCACATGCCCACTCGCTCGACGTCCGTGGCGCGAGTGCCGAGCCCGAGGAGGTGCTGCGCAAGGATCGCGGCCTTGAACGCTCCGTCCCAGCCGTCGAGGTCGAACGACGGATCGGCCTCCGCGATCCCGAGGCGCTGTGCCTCCGCGACGGCCGCGTCGCGGCCCTCGCCACGGGCCATCGCGTCGAGGACGTGGTTCGACGTGGAGTTCGGGATCGCGGCGAAGCGCTCGATGCCGCCCACCGGGATCGCGGCGTCCCGCAGCGCGAGGACCGGCAGGCAGTCCATGAGGGTCGCCTCGTACCGCAGTGCGAGGCGAGCGGCGGCCGCCTCGGCCCGGAGCTCGGGCCCGTGGAGCGCGATCGGGCCCTTGTTCGCCGTGATCACATGCACGTCCGCGGCGAGCGCCGCCCGCACGTGCGAGGTCGCAGGCTCCCCGGCGGTCGCGTCGAGTGGCGTCAGCTCCACGATCACGTCGACCGGTGCCGAGGCGATCGCATCGGCCGCACGCCCCGACATGGCTCCGGGGAGTCGGCGGCCCCGGTCCCCCGCGAGCGACACGGCGATCGCCGGCAGGTCGAGCCCGCCGCCGGGCGGCGCACCGTCGGTCGCGACGACGATCCCTCCTCGGCGCGTCGCGACGAGCCCGATCGCCGTCGTGACCCCGTGGTC
This sequence comes from uncultured Chloroflexota bacterium, assembly GCA_903928275.1. Lineage (GTDB taxonomy): Bacteria > Chloroflexota > Limnocylindria > Limnocylindrales > CSP1-4 > CAIYQJ01. The sequence continues at coordinate 1,424 of CAIYQJ010000137.1, read as the reverse complement.
GGCCGCGATCTCCACCCGGGTGGCCGCGAGGAGGTCCGCGAGCGCGACGCCGACCGCGCCGCACCCGACGATCCCGACGCGCCAGTGGCGGGCTCCGCTCACGGCGTCGCGGCCCCGTGGCCGACCTGCCCGCCACCAGCGGCCGGGTCCACGGGATCGGCCGGATCGACCATGACCGCGCTGCCGGCGACGAGCTCCGAGAACCGGTCCATGTCCACGTTCCCGCCGGTGAGCACGACGCAGACGCGGTCACCGTCCCGGAGGGGGACGGCTCCGCCCAGGAGCGCGGCGAGTGCGGCCGCCCCGGCGGGCTCCAGGACCTGCTTCAGGCGCTCCGCGGCGAAGCGCATCGCGCTGGCGATCGCCGCGTCGTCGACGAGGACGACCCCGTCGAGGTAGCGCCGCCCCATCGCGAGGGTCCGGGGGCCCGCGAACGGCGCGCCGAGGCCGTCGGCGATCGAGCGCGGCTCCACGTGGACGATCTCGTCCGCAGCGAGCGCCAGGGACAGCGCCGCCGATCCCTCCGGCTCGACCGCGAAGACGCGGACCCCCGGGACCGACTCCTTGATGGCTGCGCCGATCCCGCACGCGAGGCCGCCGCCGCCGGCCGGGACCACGACGAGATCCACCTCCGGGACTTCTTCGAGGATCTCGAGGCCGACGGTCCCCTGCCCGGCGATCACGTCCGCGTCATCGAACGGGTGGAGGAACGTGAGGCCGCGGTCATCGCGGATCCGCTCCATTTCCGCCCAGGTGTCGCCCATCCTCTCGCCGAACAGGACCACCTCCGCGCCGTACGCGCGGCAGGCGCGCACCTTCGACCGCACCGCCCCGAGCGGCATGACGACGGTCGCGTGCACGCCCGCCGCTCGAGCCGCCCACGCCACGGCCTGGGCATGGTTCCCGGCCGAGACCGCGATGACCCCCGCCGCGGCCGCCGTCGGCGTGAGGTGCGCGACGCGCACGGCGGCCCCACGCGGCTTGAAGCTCCCCGTCCGTTGCAGGTGCTCGGCCTTGAGGTGGACGCGGCCGTCGGCGAACGCGATGCCGGCCGCCGCGCCCGCGATGCGGGCGGCCGATGTGGACGTGAGCACCGGCGTTCGGTGCACCACCCCGGCGATCGTCTCGCGGGCCTCGCGGATCGCCTCGATCGAGACGACGAGCGACTCGGACGGTGTGCGCATGGTGGGTGAGCATATACGCGAAGCGACGTCGCCCGACGGCACGTCGCCCAAGGGCCGGCTCCCCGGCAGCACGACGCACCAGAGCGCCCCGCGCGCGACCCTGCACGAGACCACTTGCGCGCTTGCGCAATCTATGAGAGAGTCCGGGCATGTCCGGTGTCGACGCATCCAGCGATTCGGACCGCCAGCGGTTCGCGGCGATCGGCCGAGCCCTGGCGGACCCGAAGCGGCTCTGCGTGC
>CAIYQJ010000136.1 GCA_903928275.1 uncultured Chloroflexota bacterium | reverse complement strand
GCCCGCCACCCGCAGGACGTCCGCGTCCATGACACGTGCGCCCTCCGCGACGGAGCTGTGCGCGTCGTCCGTCGCCGCGACGATCCATCGACGCGGCATCGGCAGGCCGGCCCCACGTCGCCGTTCCCGCGCCGCCTCGCGGGCGGCCACGAGCGCGGAGAGGTTCCCGATCGTGCCGCCCTGGACGAACGCACCGCCGGCGCCGGCCGGCATCCCCGCGAGGTCGGCGACCCAGCGGAGCGCCTGGTTCTCCGCGAAGACCGCGCCCGATCCCTCGAGCCAGCTGCCGCCGTAGATGGAGCTCGCGCCGACCACGAGATCGAAGAGCGTCGCGGCCTCCGTGGGCGCGGTGGGGATGAACGCGAGGTAGCGGGGGTGGTCGGACGAGACGACGCCCGGCGCGATGACGTCGGCGAAGAGCCGCAGCGCGGCCTCACCGCCGAGGCCGTCCGTCGTGATCGTGACGCCGGCCTTCTCGCGGATCTCGTCGGGGGTGTATGGCGCATCGAGCGGCGGGTCCATCCGCATCCGGTCGCGCGCATACCGGACGATGGCCTGCGTGAGTCGCTCGGTCTCGTCGGTGTACCGGTGCATCCGCCCCGGATCGCGGTCGTGGGGTTCGCGCGCGAGGGTCATCCGCTACGCGCCCAGCACGGAGAATCCCATCGATCGGGCGACCTGGGCGAGCCTCACGTCGAACGTGACGAGCGGCCCGGCACGACCGACGGAGCGCTCGGCTGCCGCCAGGTGGAGAGCGTCGAGCGTTCGTGTGCCGATCACGACGCCGATCGCGGCGGCACGACGGCACACGACGTCGTCGAGGCCGACGACGAGGATGCGCTGCCAGTCGCGTTCGAACGCCTCCTGCGCACGGGGCACGTCGTCTTCATGGAGGCGCCTGGCGAGGGCGAGGGTGACTTCGACGTACGTGTGGCCGGCGGTCACCCAGCGTGTGTCGGCCAGGAGGATGGCCTCGGCGGCGTCGCTGTCGGACTCCGCCACGTAGCGCTTGGCAAGCGCGCTGCTGTCGACGTACAGCGTCACTCGTCGCGGTCCGCCCGGATGAGCTCCGTCGTCGTGCGAGTGCCGGGCTTGGGACGGAGGCGGACCACGGCGGCGGGTGGCTCGTCCACGACGAGCGTGATCCAGCCCTCTTCGATGCCCCGCTCCGCGTTGTCGGTCACGATGGCGGGGACGATCTCGGCGATCCTGCGTCCGCGGCTGGTGACCCCGATCACTTCGCCGCGCTCCACGCGCGCGAGGTACTCGGAGAGCTTCGCCTTCAGATCACGTACGCCCACGTCCATGTGGTCAGTCTACGCCCCAGGTGTGACTACATGGATGGGGCTGCGCTCCCGGCCCGTGGCCACCGCCCCGATGCCTCCGGGCGCACGACCGCCCGCGTCCTCTACGATCGTCGGTGAGGCGCAGGGGCAGAGCGGTCCACTGGGGACGCGGCCACGCGCCGAGGGATGGAGGCGCACGGATGACCACGCCCGAGGGCACGGACCGCGAGGCCGGCCGCGACACGACGGGCCGGCTGGCCCTGGCCGCCGCCGTCGTCCTCGGCATCGCCGCGGTCTTCACGGCATGGGGCGCATACCGGGCCAACCTCACCTCGGGCGTGGTCATCAGGAGCTACGCCCAGCAGCAGGCGCTCCTGGCGCAGGCCACGGAGACCTACGGCCTGGCTGACCAGCAGTCTTCGATGGAGGAGCAGTACTTCCTCTCGTACGAGACCAACACGGCACAGGGCAACGTCGGAGCCGCCCAGTATCTCGAATACGCGATGAGCGACGAGCTCTGGGCAGCCATCGAGTGGTGGAAGGCGCAGCCCACCGCCACCGGGCCCGGCACTCCGTTCGTCGAGGAGAACCCGGCCTTCGCCGCATTGCCCAGCCAGCAGATCGTCCGCACGGCGGACGACCTCGTGGCGCAGGCCGAGGAGAAGAGCGCGCTCGCCAGGACCGCGAGCGCCGGCAAGGATCGCTTCGAGCTGGCGAACGTCTTCTTCGCCGTCGTGCTCTTCATCGCCGGAGTCACGGCGCTGGTCATGCAGAGGCGGATCCAGCTGGGACTGCTGGTCCTCGGCATCGCGATGCTCGTCACGGGGATCGCGATCCTGGTCACCACCCCGGGATGGGCGACACTCGCCTGAGGTGCAAGCGCCTCAACAGCGGCGCGAGCCGGCGGACGGCCGCGCGGTCACCGGCCCCTGAGCTGCCAGCCCTTGCCCTCGGTGACGACCGACGGCGCGTGGACCATCTCGACGTGCTGCATGTCGCGAAGCGTCCGCGCGCCGAGGGCGGCCATCGATTGCCGGAGCGCTCCCATGAGGTTCTCCGTGCCGTCGGTCACGTGCGCGGGCCCGAACAGGATCCGCTCGAGCGAGCCCACGGTCCCCACCCTGATCCGTGTCCCGCGCGGCAGCGTGGGCGACGGCGTGGCCATCCCCCAGTTCGTCCCGCGGCCGGGCGCCTCCTCCGCGCGGGCGAGCGGCGAGCCGAGCATCACCGCGTCGGCTCCTGCGGCGATCGCCTTCGCGATCTCGCCGCCGCGGCGCATCCCCCCGTCGCCCACGACCGGGACGTACCGGCCCGTGTCGGCCGCATACGCGTCGCGGGCGGAGGCCACGTCGCTGATCGCGGTGACCTGCGGGACGCCGATGCCGAGCACCTCGCGCGTCGTGCACGCGGCGCCGGGTCCCACGCCCACGAAGACGGCGGCAGCACCCTGCTCCATGAGCGCATACGCGGCCTCCGCGTTCGTCGTGTTGCCGACGGCCACGGGGATCGGCATATACCGGGTGAAGTCGGCGAAGGCGAGCGGCTCGTAGCCCGACGCGAGATGACGCGCGCTGCTCACCTGGCTCTGGACGAGGAACAGGTCGGCGCCATGCTCGGCGCAGAACGGGCCCCAGCGGCGCGCGGCCGCGGGCGTCGCGGAGATGGCGGCCCGGGAGCCGGCGGCGCGGATCTCCGAGATGCGACGTGCCACGAGGTCTTCGCGCAACGGCGCGCCGTACGCCTCGGCCAGCACGTCCGCGAGGTCTTGGTCATCCGCGGTCGCGATCCGCTCGAGGACGACGTCCGGATCGTCGAAGCGCGCCTGGACGCCCTCGAGGTTGAGGAAGGCGAGGCCACCGAGACCGGCGAGCGCGCCCGCGAACCGCGCGTCGACGACGGCGTCCATCGCCGCCGCGAGCACCGGGATCGGGAGGCGGATGCCGGCGATCTCGGTGGACAGGTCGACGTCCGCCGGCTCCACCGTGTCCGTGCCGGGAGCGAGCGAGACGTCCTCGAAGCCGTAGGTGGGGCGGATCGAGTCCACCCTGGAGCGGAATGCACGCCGTGAGGCGACGTCTGCGATCACCGGGGCTCCCGGTGCGGCGGGCCGGTCGAGCAACGGGACCTCCTGGGGCGCTGCGGGTGGTGCGTGGCGGACATTCTACGCGGGGGACCGGGCAAGCCTGCGGGTGCGGACGGAAGGCGCGGCCGCGGACGGAAGGCGGCCGGAATGCGGGCGGGAGACACCCGGACCGCCTCTATCGCGAGAGGCGTCGGCCGTCTGTGTCGAGCGCGAACCACGGCGCGCGCTCCGGGTCGAGGACGTCGCGTCGGATGCGGTCGATCGCCTCGCGGTAGCCCGGCCAGACGACCTCGGCGTACGCGGCGTCGGGGTCGAGCCAGCGGGCCGCGTCGTGCTCGTGCGAGAGGACCGCCTCGGCATCCGGGCGGACGCGGACGGCGAAGACAGCGGCGAGCAGCACCGCGTCGACGCTGGGCTCGTGGAACTGGTTGACGAGGTCCAGGTCGTAGAAGGCCTCGGTCTCGGGGCCGGCGTACCCCGTCTCCTCCCCGAGCTCCCGCAGGGCCCCCGCGGCGATCCGCTCACCGGGCTCCAGCGAGCCCGAGACGCACTGCCAGAGGCCGGACAGGATGCGGCCGGGCGACCGGCGCAGGAGGAGGATCTCCGGTCCGGCCGGGCCGACGCGGAAGATCCAGCAGTCGACGATGTCGGGCCGGAGCGGGCTCACGGACGGATGCTACAGGCTGCGGTGCGGCCGCGGCGCGCGCCTGTCGCCCCCGTCGGCCGTCAGACCCGCTCGAAGCGCTCGATCGGGACGACGAACACGGTGGCCCCGCCGACCTCGACCTCGAGCGGGAACGGCATGAAGAACTCGCCCGGCTCCATGATCGGCGGCATCGGGTTCACGACCTGCGACCGGGAGTGGCAGCTCTCGCGGATGATCGCGAGGACGGCCTCGACCTTCTCGTCCTCGACCGCCAGCATGATCGTCGCGTTCGACTGCTTGAGGAAGCCGCCGGAGCTCTGCAGCCGCGTCGCGCGGTGCTCCTGGTCGAGGAGCGCATCGACGAGAGACCCGGCGTCTTCGTGGTGGACGATCGCGAAGAGAAGCTTCACGCGGCCGAGTATAGGTCACGTCCGCGAGGCTGCCGGAGGCGCCCGGGGGCGGGTGTACCATCATGGCTCGCCACGTGCGCACGCGCCGCGTGGTCGCGGACCATCGCCGGCGCCGCTCGCCGGCCGCATCCGCTCCCGAGGAGGAACCGTGCCGACCGGTCGTCCCGCCGAGCCCGCCGCCACCGGGTCCGTCCCTGCCGTGCGCGCCGCCGAAGCGGCCCTCCTGGCGGCCGTCGCCGACGCCCTCGTCGCGCAGGGTGACGAGGACGGATCACTCGAGCGGCTGCTCGTCCTCGCGGCGGGTCTTCTCGATGGGGCGGTGACCGCGACCGCGGTCCTCGACCCGGATCGCGGAGTCCTCGCCGGGGGGCCATCGCGCGGCCTCGATCCCTCGCCGCTCCCGATCGAGGAGATGGCGATCGGCGACTCGACGGATGCGCTCGCGATCGCGGCGCGCACGGCGGCAGCCGTCGACTTCCCGTCCGGGCACCTCTCCCCCGTGGCTGCCAGCGCCGGCATCGGCGGCGGCACGGTGTTCCCGCTCGTCCTGCGGCGGGACGGGGTCGACCTCGTGGTGGGCATCCTCCTCGTGGCGCATGCCGACGGCAGGCAGCTGAACGTCGACGAGCGGCGGCTGGCGGCCGGCATCGCGGGCGTCGCGGCGGCGATCGTGGAACGCGGCCTCCTGACCGCTGCGGCCCATGCCAGGGCGGAGTGGCGCGAGCGCCTGTCGCAGGTCGACCCGCTCACGGGCCTCGCGAACAGGCGCACGCTCGAACGGATGGGCGAGCTCGAGGTGGGCAGGGCGATCCGGCAGGGGACGCCGCTGGCCGTGGTCGTCGTGGACGTGGACGGCTACCGTGCCGGACGCGACACGTGGGGACATGCGGCCGGGGATGACGCGTTGAGGCACGTCGCGGCCGCGATCGGCGATGGCGTCCGGCTCGTGGACACCGTGGGCCGCATCGCCGACGACGAGTTCGTCGTCCTGGCGCCCGGCAACGGCGGCGAGACGGTCGCGCGACGGATCGTGGAGGCGGTCGCGAGCCTCGAGCCCGTCGACGGCTGGCACGTCCGCGTCTCTGCGGGCGTCGCCCACGTCCCGGCAGACGGCATCTCGCTTGACGAGCTCAGGGCGACGGCGAGGGCGTCGATCGACCGTTCGCGGGCGGCAGGCGGCGGCAGGGGGGCCACGTCCGAGGTGTGACCGGGGTCCGCGAACGCCGACCGGCCGGTCGACGCCGGGGGGCCGAGGGTCACACGAGGGCGAGGACGATGCCTGCCACGGACTCGGCGACGATCGCCGGCTCTCCCACGGCGTCCACGATCCGCCACCGGCCGCCGTTCGCGGCCATCTCGAGGTAGCCGAGTCGGACGCGCTCGTGGTAGGCCATGTCGAACCCGTCATCGAGCTCGAACTTGTTGCGGTCGGCAGGCGGCCCCTTCATCCGCCGCGCGAGTCCCACGTCCACAGGCACGTCGAGGAGGATCGTGAGGTCGGGCAGCAGCCCACCGGTCGCGAGATCCTGCAGCCGCGTGACCTCGACCACGTCGAGCCCGCTGCCGTACCCCTGGTACGCGATCGTGGAGTCGCGGTGGCGGTCGCAGAGGACGAGCCGGCCCGCCGCGAGCGCAGGGCCGATGATCTCGGCGACGTGCTGGGCGCGCTGCGCGGAGAAGAGCATCGCGTCCGCGCGCGCGTCGAGGTCGCGTCCCGCGCCGAGGACGATGTCGCGGACCTGCTCGCCGAGGCGGGTGCCGCCGGGCTCCCGCGTGACGACCACGTCGAAGCCCTCCCGCTTGAGCCGGTCGCCGAGCAGTCGGGCCTGGGATGACTTCCCCGATCCGTCGGGGCCCTCGATCGTGATGAAGCGGACTGGTCGCGGCACGCTCACGTTCCGATTCTACGCGGCCCTATGGCCGGCCGGGAGCGCGGGCGGTGGACGCGAGCGGGTGCCGCCGGGACGGGCGGACGGGAGCTGGCGCAGCTCCGTCCGTTCGGCGGCAGCGACGGCGGGCGGCTCCGTCCGACGGGCGGCAGCGACGGCGGCGGCTGGGACCGGCGGGCGCAACTCCGTCCGGCCGCCGGGTATCACCCCGGGGACTGTGATGCGACGCCAGGTCGCCGGGTATCACTCCGGGGACTGCGGGACGACACCGCGTCGCCGCATATCACTCCGGGGACTGCGGGAGGGTGGGTCCCTCACCGCGTATCACCCCGGGGCCTGCACGACGATCGACCGGCCTGTCTCCGTGCGTGACCGTGGACGACGCGGGCGGCGATGGCTTCTCGGCGAGTCTCCGGGTTGATGCACGGCGACACCGGATCGACGCCGATGGCGCCCCGCTACGGTCGCTCCCCGCTGCATCCGCGTACGCGCCCGTCGCGACCGCTCCGCGCCGGGGTGGATCCGTCGCCGCGTCACGGCCTCAGCAGATGCGGGGCAGCTGCTCGCCGATGAGCATGTCCACGATCCTCTCGGAGCCCACGATCGTCCGGATCGTCACCATGCCAGGATGGTCCGCGACCACGCGGCCGATGACGGCCGCCTCGGCGCCCTCGGGAAGCGCCCGCATCGCCGCGAGGGCGGCGTCCGCGCCGCCCGCCGGCACGATCGCGACGCACACGCCCTCGTTGGCGACGTGGAACGGGTCCAGGCCGAGCATCTCGCACGCCGCGCGCACGGGCCCCGGGATCGAGATCGACGGCTCGTCGAGCACGATGCCCACGCCGGACGACGCGGCGATCTCGTTGAGCGCAGAGGACAGGCCGCCGCGCGTGGGGTCGCGCAGGACGTGGACGTCGGGCACGGCCGCAACGAGCACCGCGACGAGCGCGGCGAGGGGCCGCGTGTCGGATGCGATCTCGACCTCGAACTCGAGGCCCTCGCGGACGCTCATGATCGCGACGCCATGCAGGCCGATCGGGCCGGACAGGAGCACGGCGTCGCCGACCCGGGCACGGTCTGCCGCCGGCGCCACGCCGTCGGGCACGATGCCGATCCCAGCGGTGTTGACGAAGAGCCGGTCGGCTGCCCCGCGCCCCACGACCTTCGTGTCGCCTGTGACGATGCGCACGCCGGCCGCCGATGCGGCGCGCGCGGCGGACGCCGTGATCCGGCGGAGCTCCTCGAACGGCAGCCCCTCCTCGATGACGTACGCGAGGGAGATGGCCGCGGGGGCCGCGCCCATCATCGCGAGGTCGTTGACGGTGCCGTTCACCGCGAGCTCCCCGATGTCGCCGCCGGGGAACTCGATGGGGCTCACGACGTACGAGTCCGTCGTGAAGGCCAGGCGAGCGCCGGCGAGCTCGACGATCGCGGCGTCGTTGAGCACGCCGCCGGGCGATGCGGCGCCGAGCGCCGGCGCGATGACGTCGCGCATGAGGTTCGCGGAGAGCCGGCCGCCCGACCCGTGCCCGAGGATGACGCGCTCCACCTCCGGGATGGGCGCCGGGCACGACGCGTCGAGCGGGTCCATCGAGACGCCGGCCGCGGTGCCGGGCGCGGTGGCCGCCACGGGCGCGGTGCCGGAGACGCCGGGCGCGGTGGCCGCCACGGGCGCGGTGCCGGAGACGCCGGGCGCGCTGGCCGCCACGGGGGCGG
>CAIYQJ010000135.1 GCA_903928275.1 uncultured Chloroflexota bacterium | reverse complement strand
GTCGGCGATCTCGCGCTGGTACTGGCGACCCACGGGCGCGCGCTCCAGCCATTCGAGGTAGCCGGCGTCGCGGCGCGCGATCTCTCCGAGCGACCACCCGCGGTACCGCCCGAAGGTGAGCACGCTCCCGTCCTCCCGTCCCGGCGGAGGGCCGACCCATTCGTCTCGCGTCCCGCCCGTCCCTGCGGCACTGCCGCTCCGCCACTTCTCGCCGTCGGCGGTGGAGGCCGAGGCCCCCGACCACGAGGCGCGGGCCCCCGGCGACCAGCCGCCCGGCTCCGTCGGCGCGCCGGGCTGGCGGCGGCTCGGGCGGTCGTCGGTGCCTGACCCGCCATCGTCCGCCGCCCGCGCGGCCGCCCCGTAGCGTCGCTCGCGGTCGTACTCGGAGCGCCGGGCCGGGTCGCGCAGCACCTCCCACGCGGCGTTGATCGACGCCATGCGCGCCGCGGCCGCCGGGTCATCCGTCACGTCCGGGTGGTAGCGCTGCGCGAGCTTGCGATACGCGGCGCCGATGATCTCCGCGTCGGCCTCCGGGTCCACCTGGAGGAGGCGGTAGAGGTCGGTGGCGCCGCCGGCGCCGCGGTTGGATGTCACAGCCCGGACCCGATCCCGCCGGACACTCGGCCCGGCGTCGCGTCGGGCGCCGTCACAGGGCCGGCGGCCGGCGAGGGGTCGCCGGTGATCCCCGCGCCCAATCGCCGGAGGCTGTCCAGCAGGCCGTCCACGTCGTCGTCGGTCGACAGGTAGTTGACGATCCCCGCGCGCAGCCACGTCGCGCCGCGCAGGCGCGTCGTGGAGACCCACCCCTCGCCCGACAGCTCGAGCGCGCGCTGGAGGCGCTCCTGGTGCGCGTCGAGCTCGGCCGGGTCGATCGAGGCGGCCGCCGCGCGACCACCCGGCAGGTGCCGGAAGCACACGACCGACAGCTCCGGCTCCGGCGGGAGCGCCTCGAAGTCATCGCTCGCGTCGATGAGGCGCGCGAGGTGCGCCGCGAGGTCGTCCGTGCGCTCCACGAGCCGTCCGAGCCCCTCCGTTCCGAGGTGCTTCCAGCTCATCCAGAGCTTGAGCCCGCGGAACCTGCGCGACCCCTCGATGGAGTACTGGTAGAAGTTGAGCGGCTCCTCCGAGTGGCCGGGGGTGCGGAGGTAATCGGGCTCCCGGTGGAACGTGTCACGGAGGTCGTCGCGCCGGCGGACGAGGAGGCCGCCCACGTCGTACGGCTGGAAGAACCACTTGTGCGGGTCGATCGTGACGGAGTCCGCGCGCTCGAGCGGCCCCACGCGCGAGGCATCCCGGCGGGAGAGCAGCGCGCCGCCGCCGTAGGCCGCGTCCACGTGGAGCCAGAGGTCCTCTGCCGCCGCGAGATCGGCGAGGTCGGCGACGTGGTCGACCGAGCCGGTGTTCGTGGAGCCCGCGACGGCGGCGATGGCGAACGGCCGGAGGCCGGCGGCACGGTCCTCGGCGATCGCGGCGGCGACCGGCGCGGCCTGGAGCCGGAATCGCGCGTCCGACGGGACGATCCGCAGCGTCTCCGGCGCGAAGCCGAGCACGTCGATCGCGCGGGCGATGGAGAAGTGCGCCTGGTCGCTCGCGTAGACGCGGGCGCCGGCGAGGGCGGCGGCACGTGGGGGTCGCGGCAGGGGATCGCCGCGCTCGCGCGACGCGTCGTCGTGCCCCGGGCGCCCTGCCACGAGCCTCGCGAGGTGCACGTCGCGTGCGACGGCCATCGCCATGATGTTCGCCATGACGCCGCCGGACGTGAGGACCGCGAAGGCGTCCGGGCCGTACCCCACGAGGTCGCAGAGCCAGCGGCCGCACTCCTCCTCGACCAGGGTGCCGCTGGGGGCGCAGTGCCAGAGGTCGAGGCCCTGGTCCAGCACCTGGGCGAGCAGCTCGCCGACGACCGACAGCAGGAGCGGCGGCGGCGTGAAATAGCTCCACGACCTGCGATGGACGGAGCTGAACTGGTGCCCGGCCAGGCGGGCGCGGAACTCCGCGAGGACGTCTGCTGCGGCGGCGGGACCGGCCGGCGCGGGGCCCGGGCGGGCGACACCCACCGGCGCGTCCGGCTCGGCGCCATACCACTGCCGCCGGAGCTCCGCGTAGCGCATGCCGTCCGTCGGCCGGCGGAAGGCCTCGTCGTACAGCCAGTCGAGCGCCACCTCCCAGGCCGCGCCGCCGAGAGCCGCGATCGCCTCGCGGGACCGCGCCTCGTCCGCGTACCAGACGAGCTCCGGTTCCGGATGCCACGCGAATGCGTCGATGGGGTCGGCGGACGGGCGGACGGTCACACGCGGATGGTAACGGGCGCGGGGCGAGGACGGCGCCCGCGCGAGGATCCGCGGGGTTCGCCGCCGCCGCTCCGACCGCCGTCGTGCCCCGCCTACCCGGCCGTCGTCCGCAGATCCAGCAGCTCGCGGACGCGCCTCGCGAGGTCCTCGCGCGAGAAGGGCTTCGCGAGGAACGGGGTCCCCTCGGCGAGGAGGCCGTCCCCGAAGACCTTCTCCGGCGCGTAGCCGGAGATGAAGAGGGTCGGCAGACCGCGACGCAGCTCGGTCAGGCGGTCCGAGAGCTCGCGGCCGCTCATGCCCGGCATGACGACGTCCGTCACCAGGATGTCGAACGCGGCGGGCGTGCCCTCGGCCATCGCGAGCGCCGCGGTGGGGTCGCCGGCGTTGAGCACGGTGTACCCGAGCTCGCGGAGGGTGCGCGCGGTGACCGCGAGGACGCCGGGCTCGTCCTCCACGAGCAGGACGGTCTCACGGCCCGTCGCGGCCGGACGCGGCTGCCGCACGGTGGGACGCGCGTGCGGCGGCGGGGCCGCGGCGGGCGCCTTCGACGTCCGCGGGAGGAAGACGGAGAACGTCGTGCCTCGCCCGATCACGCTCTCGACGGTGATGAAGCCCCCGGACTGCGCGACGATCCCCTCGACGCTCGCGAGCCCGAGCCCCGAGCCGGCGCCAAAGGGCTTCGTCGTGAAGAACGGCTCGAAGACGTGGGGGAGAACCGCGGGGTCGATCCCGGTCCCGGCGTCCGTCACCGCGATCCGGACGTAGTCGCCGGGCACGGCGGGCGAGCGCAGCCGGCGGTCTCCCGAGTCGATCGCGACGCAGGCGGTCTCGATCTTCACCACGCCGCCCCGCGGCATCGCATCGCGCGCGTTGAGGACGAGGTTGACGACCACCTGCTCGAGCCGGGTCCGATCGACGCGGACGCGACCGACCGGCTCCGCGTGGCGGATCTCGAGATCGACATCGCCGCCGACGACGCTGAAGAGCATCGGCGTGAGCCAGGCGATCGCGTCGCGGACGTCGATCACGGCCGGCCGGAGCACCTGGCCGCGTCCGAACGCGAGCAGCTCCGCGGTGAGGGCCGCGGCCCGAGACCCCGCCTCGAGGATCGCTTCCGCGTCCGGTCGCCTTGGGTCGCCTGCGGGAAGGGCCTCCGCGAGGAACTCCGCGTACCCGTTGATGACGACGAGGAGGTTGTTGAAGTC
>CAIYQJ010000134.1 GCA_903928275.1 uncultured Chloroflexota bacterium | reverse complement strand
TGGGCGCCACAACGTGGGCGCCACAACGTGGGCGCAACGGCGTTCCGGTCTCGCCGCCGCGCCGAGCTGCCGGGCCGGGCCGAGCTGCCGGGCCGCGCAGGGCCTCGCTCACAGAGAGTCCCGGGCCGACATCGCGACCCGGGACTTCCCCCCAGCTGCGGCGGTCCGCGAGACCGCCGGTCATCAGCTCACCCGGTACTGCTCGGTGGGCGACATGACGCTGTTCGCGTTGTAGGGAGTCGGGTTCGCCATCGAGCGGACGTACCAGAGCCCGCTCGAGCTGAAGGTCCAGGTGAAGGTCGCGAGACCGCTCGTGCCCACACTCACGCTGCGCGTGGAGTACTGGTGCCAGGATCCCCCGGCGTTGACGTAGACCCAGTATGTGACCGTCGGGGGCGCCAGCTCAGGCCGCGACGGCCGGACGGTGGTCGTGAATGTCACGGTCGTCCCCCGGGCGACCGAGGTGATCGCGCCGTTGCTGGTCGGGCGGAGGAGCGCGATCTGGCGGACGACCGTGCGAACCTGGTTGCTCGTCGCGCCGGCGAGGTCGGGTGCCCCGGCGAAGACGGCCCGGTACCAGAGGTTCGTGACCGGGGTGTAGTAGTACGAAGCGGCCCCCGAGGCATCCATGGTCAGGCTCGTGATCGTGTTCCAGGTGATCCCATCGCGCATCGCCTGGATCTGGACCGTCCTGCTCGCCCCGTTGGCGGCGAACCGGACACCGAGGTGGAAGCCCTGACCCCAGGTGATGACCGGGTCCCTGGCGCCGGGCGGCATCGGAGCGGACGTGGTCAGCGTGATGGAGGCTCCCGCCGTGGCCCAGGACACCGTGTTGTCCGTGCTCGTCGATGCGGCATTCTGCGCACCGGTGACGTCGATGGCGACGCCCGCGGGCACCGTCGCGACGACCGTGCCGGCCGTCGTCATCCCGGTGACCGCGATGGTGTAGGTGGTGCCGCTGCCCGTGACCGTGGCGACCTTCGTACCGCCGGCCGTGCCGCCGATGGTGAGGTCGCCCGTGACGAAGCCGGTGACAGCGGCGCTGAAGACCACCGTGAAGTTGATCGGCGACGTCGCGGTCGGGTCGCCCTGTCCGGCCGCCTGGTTGATGGTCACCGTGGGTCCGGGGGCGCCAACGACAAGGGTGAAGGTCTGGACTGCCGGCGGGGGGTTCCCGTTCGCGGCGGTGAACGTCACCGCGTAGCTGCCGTTGGTACCGGCGGCCGGGGTGCCGGCGAGCGTGCCGGTCCCGTTGCCGTGGTCGACGAACGTCACGCCGCTCGGCAGCGCAGAGCCGCTACGGACGATCGACGGGACGGGAGATCCGGTCGCGGTGACCGTGAACGTGCCCGCGACGCCGATCGTGAAGGTCGTGGTCGCGGCGCTCGTGATCGCCGGCGCGGTACCGGTGCTCACGACGAGCGTGAAGCCCTGGACGGCGTTGGGCAGGTTCCCGTTGGAGGCCGTGAACGTCAGCGCGTAGCTGCCGTTCGTCGCAGCGGCCGGGGTGCCCGACAGGGTGCCGGTGCCGGTGCCGTTGTCGTCGAAGGTCATGCCAGTCGGCAGCGCCGAACCGGTACGGACGATCGACGGGACGGGAGATCCGGTCGCGGTGACGGCGAACGTGCCCGACACGCCGACCGTGAACGTCGCGGTCGCGGCGCTCGTGATCGTCGGAGCGCTGCCGCTGGTCACGAAGAGCGTGAAGCTCTGGACGGCGCTCGGCACGTTCCCGTTGGAGGCGGTGAACGTCAGCGGGTAGCTGCCGTTCACCGCGGCGGCCGGGGTGCCAGACAGGGTGCCGGTGCCGTTGCCGTTGTCGGTGTACGCGATCCCGCTCGGCAGCGATCCGGACTCACCGATCGTGGGGGTCGGGATTCCGGTCGCGGTGACCGTGAACGCGCCCGGCACGCCGACCGTGAAGTTCGTGGAGGCGGTGCTCGTGATCGCCGGGGCTGTGCCGGCACTCACGACGAGGGTGAAGCTCTGAACGGCATCGGGCGCGTTGCCGTTGGCGGCGGTGAACGTCATCGGGTAGCTGCCGCTCGTGGCGGCCGCCGGGGTGCCCGACAGGGTGCCGGTGCCGTTGCCGTGGTCGACGAACGTCACGCCGGTCGGCAGCGCCGAGCCGGTGCGGACGATCGACGGTGTCGGCACGCCGGCCGTCGTGACCGTGAACGTGCCCGCGACGCCGATCGTGAATGGAGTGGTGGTGGCGCTCGTGATCGTCGGGGGAGTGGCGGCGCTCGCGACCGCCGGAAGAAGTGCCGCGAGCATCATCATGACCACGAGCGTGCCGCCGAGACGGCCGGCGCGCCGCGAGGCGATGGCTGGGATCTGCATACAGGCTCCTTGCGAATCGAGGCGACCGAGGCGGTGTCAGGAACCTTCCGTCCGTGCCGCACGTCGTCGCCCGCGTTCGCCCACCGGGACCGATGCCGAACCTGCGCGTGACCCGCGACGCGACCTGCGAGTAGTCGCTCACCTGCGACTCTGCATCCGGGTTCCCGGCGCGTCATGACAGGGCGTCATGCTCGGTGGCGCCCGGTCTCGGGACCGGGCGGCCGACCAGCCTGCCCAGGCGACGTCGTTCCGAGGTCCTACCTGGTGACCGCGGTGATCGCGGCGTTCAGACGACTCCCGAGCGTCGCGGCGAAGACGGCCGTCAGGTGCCCGGAGTTGCGCAGGACGAGGACGTGCCCGATGACGGCCGGGCAGGGTCTCGACGGGCAGACCCACGACGTAGGGTCGACGAAGCGCGCGAGCGAGGCCGCGGCCTCGCCCTCCTCCACGGCACGCCAGGTCGTGTTCACCGCGGCGGAGACCGGGGTCGCGCAGGCGAGGACGCTCGTGGGGTGCGCCGCCAGGCACGCCGGCGGGTCCTGCGTCGAGAGTGGCACGTCGGCGATGACGATGACCGTGGCGGCGGCGCCGACCAGCCTGTCGAGCGTCCGCTTCATGCCGGCCTGCCAGGCTCTCGTCCGGGCTTCGCCGACGAGGATCGCTCCCGTGGAGCCCATGGTGGCGAACCCGCGCGTCCCGCCGACCAGGACGATCGCCGGCTTCTCTGTCTCGATCAGCTTGAGCGTGCGGTTACGCCAGGCCGTGCACTCCGTGGACACGCGCCCGTAGTTCGCGTTCCAGTTGGGGATGTCGGCGGGCGAGCATGCGGACATGGTCAGGACCTGCAGCCGCCAGCCGCGGCTGTTCGCGACCTGCAACACCGCGGGGAACCAGGAGAGCGCATGGCTGTCGCCGAACAGCACGATCGTGGTCGACGACGCGAGGTCCCCGTACAGGCATGACGCGGTCGGAGACGACCGCCCGTTCTGCTCCACGTGGCAGTGATCCAGGTACGGCAAGGGGTAGTTCCGGGCAGCGTCCGCGAGCGCCGGCTGGAGGTCCGTCGGGACGGGTCCGTCTCGCGTGGCGGGCAGAGGCTGAGGCGAGCCCGTGCCTCGAGACGGGGCGGTCGACGATAGGGCGGCCGACGGGCCTGGGGCGCCCGACGGGCCTGGGGCGCCCGCCTGGTCGTTCGACCCCCTGGCGATCCCCGAAGCTCCGAAGGGCGCGATCGCGGCGGCCAGCACCAGGGCACCGGCTGCCCTCACGTACCGACGGCTGACCACGCCGAACAGGACTGCCACTCCGACCTCCAGGGGGAGACATCACCGTGCGGCCGCAGCGAAGCGGCGTCATGACGATCCGTCACGGCGGCGCCCACCGGGGGCGACAGGAAGCGTCCGCCGGCCGATGACGGAGCGTCATGACGCTCCGCAGCGACTGCGACACGCTTGGGGATGCCACCGGAACGCCGGTGGCGTGTCCGGCGCGACGGTCGACGAGGACCCCGTCCGGCTCTCCCGCTCGGGTCGTCCACGGAGCCCGTCCACGGACGTGCGACCTGCCGATCTCGGGTCGGCGAATCGCCTGAAGGAGGCCCATGGTGCAGACCCACACGCACGGATCGCATCTGATGTTCGCGACCGCCATCGCGGGCGCCCTGGTGATCGGTGGGCTCGCCAACACGGGGACAGCGAGTGCCGCGAGCCCGACGAGCGTCGGGCTCGGAACCGCCTCGTCGTTCGCTGTGCTCGCCGGGACAGGGGTGACCAACGAAGGGGCTACGACGATCGACGGCGACCTCGGCACCCACCCGACCCCTGCCGTGACCGGGTTCCCGCCCGGGATCGTGCACGGGACCGTCCACGCTGCGGATGCCGTGGCGGGCCAGGCGAAAGACGACCTGACCGCAGCCTACCTCGATGCCGCCGGGCGGACGCCGACGGACGTTATCCAGGGTGAACTTGGCGGCAGGACTCTCGTCGCGGGCGTCTACGCCTCCGGCGGTGCGACGCTCGGCCTGACGGGCACGCTTACGCTCGATGGCCAGCACGATCCGGCCTCCGTCTGGATCTTCCAGGCGTCGTCCGACCTCGTCACAGCATCGTCGAGCTCGGTCAGCTTCATCAACGGCGCTCAGCCCTGCAACGTCTTCTGGCAGGTGACGAGCTCCGCGACACTCGGGTCCGGCTCGAGCTTCGGCGGCTCGATCCTCGCCCTGACGTCGATCACGATGGGCAGCGGCGTCTTCCTGGGCGGTCGGGCCCTGGCCAGGAACGGCACGGTGACCCTGATCGGCGACGCCATCGCGATCTCGTGGTGCGGGACGAGCCCCGGACCGCCGCCGCCGCCGATGCCGCTGCCCACACCAGGCCCGCCGCCCTACATCCCGCCCGGCGAGGGGCCGCACGTGCCGCCGACCGCGTTGCCTCCGGCGACCGCCTCGCCGTACGTGCCGCCGACCGCGTCGCCGCCGCCCAGTGAGACGGCGCCCACGGCTCCGACGGCCTCGCCCGCCCCCGCGGCGAGCCCCACGCCCACGAAGCGACCCACCCCGCCGCCGACGTCCACGCCGCCGCCGACCGGAGGCTCATCTGGCCCGAGCGCTCCGGCGCTCCTCATCGCCGGGTCCGTCCTCTTCCTCTTCGGCGTCCTCGCGAGCCGGGGCCTGATTCAGCGTCGTCAGGGCGCCACCGACAGCGGACGCTGAGGACCGCACGCGACCCAAAGCTCCCCAACAGCGACCAGCAGGAGATCGATCCATGGATGACGTCAAGAGCGCCTACCGCGACGTGAAGAACGAGGCGAAGAAGGCCGTCCGCAGCGTGGGCGGCACGGACCTCAAGGACAGCGTTGGGAACGCCGGAGATCAGGCGAGCAGGGATCTCGGGAACCTGGGCGACGACCTTCGAGCGGCGGCCCGCGACGCCGATACGCGCGCGCACGACCCGGGCGCGGCACCCGCCAAGCCGGCGTGAAGCGATCCCACGGGAAGCTCGGGCCACCGACGGGGGACCCGGCAGCGCGACCCGCCGGCGAGAGGAGATCACGATGAACACCAGGACAGGCGGGATCGGGGTCGTGGGCACGATCGTCATCGTGCTCGTGATCCTCTGGCTGGTCGGCGTCATCTAGGATCCGACGTAGAGATCGAAGGCGGCGGGTCGTGGGGTCCGCCGCCGTTCGCTGTCCCGGCCGAGGCATCGGCGCGCTCGGGCTGGCCCGACGCGCCGATGCCGCGCCACCCGTGTGAGACAATTCGGGTCAGCACCGATCGCACGGAGATCAGATCGTCATGTCCGAACGGCTGATGTCCGCACAGGTGGCGTCGTCCTCGGTCGACTCGCGCCGGGCCCTCGTGCTCCACGATCGTCAGCTCGTCGTCGACCTCATCCAGCTGACCCTGAACCACGGCCTGTTCGTCGTGCGGGCGGCAGCCAGCCTCGACGAGGCGACCGTCATCCTCGACGACTG
>CAIYQJ010000133.1 GCA_903928275.1 uncultured Chloroflexota bacterium | reverse complement strand
CGGCCGGGCGACGGATGCGGCCGGGCGACGGATGCGGCCGGGCGACGGATGCGGCCGGCCCCGTCGCGGTGCCTCGCCCTGCGTGCGCGACCGCGTCACGCTTCGACCGCGGGGCGAGCGGCGAACGGCCGGCATCGTATGCGGGCATCTCGGCGCTGGCGCCGGGATGCATCCGCGCGACCCTCTCATGCGAACTGGGGAGTGAGACCCACGACGACCCGTCGCGGGCCGGCCGTCGAGAGCCACCATGCGCTCGACCTGCTCTCTCCACCGTCAGAATCCTGAGGCCTCGCATCCCGATGACCGCCGTTACGCCCATCGCGCCCTCGCTCGTCCTCGACGAGCATGTCGCACCGATCCCCGCCGACCGCGGGCGCAGCCTGTTCCGCTGGAACGTGTCGCTGTCCGCGCTGCACTTCATCCAGTTCGCGATCATCCTGGCGCTCTCGTTCGCGATCACCCCCATGGCGACGTCGCCGATCGTCAGCTCCTTCCTGCGCTTCGACTCGGCGCTCCAGACCCTGGTCCCGGCCCAACGCACGCTCTTCGCGATGCCGATCGGGCCCATGGTCGCGCTCTTCTTCCTCTTCAGCGCGATCGCCCACTTCACGGTCTCCTTCCCCGCGCGCCGGTGGTACGAGCGCAGCCTCGCCTCCGGCCAGAACCCGGCGCGATGGGTTGAGTACGCGTTCTCGTCGAGCGTGATGATCGTCGTCATCGCCGCGCTGGCGGGGATCCAGGAGATCGGGACGCTCATCGCGATCTTCGGCATCAATGCCGCGATGAACCTCTTCGGCTGGAGCATGGAGGCCGGCAACCAGGGCCGGCCGCGCGTCCAGTGGCTCCACTACGTCTTCGGCTGCATCGCCGGCGTCGTCCCGTGGATCGTCATCTTCGTCGCCCTGGCGACCGCGGCCACCGAGCCGAACGCCGCACCGATCCCCGGGTTCGTCATCGCGATCTTCGTGACGCTGTTCGTCAGCTTCAACATCTTCGCGTTCAACATGGTCCTGCAGTACCGGAAGACCGGGCGCTGGACCGACTACCTGTACGGCGAGCGCGTCTACATGCTCCTCAGCCTCATCGCGAAGACGCTCCTCGCGTGGCAGGTGTTCTTCGGCGTCCTTCGCCCGTGACCCTCGGCTGAGGGTCCGCTCCGTCCCGACGGGAGCCAGCACCGCCGCCAGCCCGACCCCGACCACGCCCTCCAGGCGCACGAACGCCCGGCCCCTCGCGGCCGGGCGTCCTGCTGTCCCCAGGCGGTGTCGGCTCTACATGAGCCCCACGACGTGGCCCTCAGGGTCGGCGAAGAGCGCGATCATCGTGCCGGGCATCACCTCGGTGAGGGGCATGAGGACCCGGCCGCCGCGCGCCTCCACGGTCGCGAGGGTCGCCGCGGCGTCGTCCGTGTGGACGTAGAACGTGACGTGGCCGGCGCCGCCGTCGTTCGACGGCCCGATGCCGCCGCCGATCCCGTCGCCGTCGCCGTCGAACATCCCGTACCCGGTCGGGTCGTCGGTGTCGAAGCTCCAGCCGAAGACGTCGCCGTAGAACCCCTGGAGCGCCCTGGCGTCCTTGCCCAGGACCTCGACGTGGATCACGTGGCTGGCCATGGAGACCTCCTGTCATCGTCAGCAGACGGTGTCTTCCGCCCTGCACGAGGACGACGAAGGGGCGAGGGCCGAATCGACAGCGACCGGTGGATCAGCTGCCGAAGATCCCCAGGAGGATCGCGCCCTCGCGGAGGAGCAGGTAGGCGAAGGCGAAGAGGACCGCGCCGAGCGCCCGCATGATCCACGGGTAGGCGCGACCGGTCAGCGCGCCGCGCGACGCGCCAACGGCCCCGGCGACCGCCACCTTGGAGCCGACGAGGCAGGCGTAGAAGCCGACGAGGAACGCGACCGGGCCTGCCGGTCCGGCAGCGGCGGCGGTCACGAGGATCGGCGCGCCCACGGTGAGCCAGAAGAGGTACGGGTGCGGGCTCAGCGCGTTCACGAGCGCGCCCTGGCGCCACGAACGCGGCTCACCCGCGCCGTCGCCGGCGTCGAGGCGGGTCGTTCGGACGCTGTCGATGGCGATGTACCCGACGAAGAGGCCGCCGACGACCGCGATGATCCCGAGGACGGCGTCCGACGATGAGAGTCGCGAGAGCAGGAGCACCGAGCCCAGGACGATCGGCGCGTCGGTGATGAGCGGTGCCGCAGCGACCTTGAGGCCCTCGCGCGGGCCGTGCCTCACGGTCTGCGTGATGACGAGCGCGATGAGCGGACCCGGCGACAGCCCGGCCGCGAGGCCGAAGGCGGCGCCGGCTCCGAGCAGCTCGACGGGTGCGGGCCCGCTCACCCCCCGCCCACGAGACGGCCGATCGCGACGCCGGCGATGGCGGCGGCCGCCGCGATGGCGAGCGTCTCGAGCGTCGTGACGAAGACGCTGCGCTTCGCGAGGACGCCGCGTCCAATCCCGAGGATGACGAGCAGCGTCGTCGTGACGACGAGCGAGACCACGCGCGCCTGGTCGATCGGCAGGAAGACGAAGGGGAGCACCGGGACCGCGGCCGCGATCACGTCCGCGCCGAACATCCACGCGGCGTGGGCACGCGGGTCCTGGTGGGCGGCGTCGCCGAGCCGCAGCTCGACGGCCTCCTCGTAGGCGAGCATCGCGCCGGGCTCGCGTGTCAGCGCGGTCACCACGACCGTCGCCTCGTCACCGGTGAATCCGATGCCGCGCAGTCGCCCGGCGATCCGCGCTCGCACCCCGTCGGGGTCCTTCGCGAGCTCCTCGCGCTTCGCCTCGATCTCCGCGCGCGCCCTGTCGCGCACCGACTGGGTGTCGAGGAACGCCCCCGCCATCATCGAGACGGCCGCGGCGACCGCGCCCGTCGCCCCGGCGAGGACCACCGCCTGGCTGGTGGACCCGGCGGCTGCGACGCCGAAGACGAGCCCGAAGATGGAGACGGCACCGTCCTCCATCCCGAAGACGATGTCGCCGACCGATGCCTGGAATGATGTGCCCGCGCGGGACCGGATCCCGCGGGGAGCCGCTGTCTCGCTCATGGCGCCAGTGTGCGAGTCTCGATCGCGCCCCGTGACATCATCCGTGCATGGACGCGACTCCCGCCGGGCCATGACGCGCGACAAGACGGGCCGCACGAGCGGCGGCATCCTCCTCTGGCGCCGCGCGCTTGGCGAGAGCGGCGGGCCCGGCGGGACGGAGGTCCTTCTCGCGCACCCTGGCGGGCCGCTCTGGGCGACGAGGGACGCGGGTCACTGGACGATCCCGAAGGGCGAGGTGGAGCCCGGCGAGACCGTCGAGGAGGTCGCCCGGCGCGAGTTCTTCGAGGAGACCGGTCACCCGTCGCCGGAAGGCCCCGCGATCGACCTCGGCGATATCACCCAGAAGTCCGGCAAGCTCGTCGTCGCATGGGCGCTCGAGGGTGACCTGGACCCGGCGACCGCCGTGAGCAACACGTTCGAGATGGAATGGCCGCCGCGGTCGGGCAGCGTGATGTCGTTTCCCGAGATCGACCGGGTGGCGTGGTTCGATCTGCTCGAGGCGCGCCTCCGCCTCAAGGCCGCACAGGTACCGTTCCTCGACCGGCTCGTCGCCGCCCTGGGCGACACGTCTTCGGCCGCCCTGGGCGACGCGTCTCCAGCCGCCCTCGGCGACGCCTGACGCGGAACGAGTCGCGAGTCAGGCTGCGAGTCAGGCGTCGGGTCAGGCCGCGGCGGTCGCCTGGCCGGGTCCCCAGAACCGCTCGGCGCGGACGTCGTCGAACCCGCGCGACCGGAGGAGCCGCTCGGCGCCGTCCACCATCCCCGGGTTCCCGCAGAGGTAGGCGACCGTGGTCGCCGGGTCGAGTGCCCCGCATGCCTCCGCCAGTGCCGCGTCGGTCCGGCCCGTCCGGCCGCGCCATGCCGCGTTGGCCGGGTCGCCCGGCCGGGAGACGGTGGGCACGTACCTGACCAGCCCGCCGCGATCCCACGCGTCGAGCCGGTCGCGGTACGCGAGGTCGGCGGCGTGGCTCACGCCGTGCACCACGACGACCCGGGGCGGCTGCCCGCGGTCCACGAGGGTGCGCGTCATCGAGATGAAGGGGGCGAGGCCGGTCCCCGATGACACGAGCAGGTGCGTGCGCGGGTCGTCGGCCTCGAGCACGAACAGCCCCTTCGGTGGTCCGAGGTGCACCCGGCCGCCCACGTCGAGGTGCCAGAGGTGCGGCGTGAGTGCGCCGTCGGGCACGTGCCGGACGAGGAACTCGTGGGCGCTTGCCGTCCGCGGGCATGCAGCCGTGGAGTACGGACGCTGGACCATGCGACCATCCAGTCGAAGGCCGAGGGCCAGGTACTGGCCGGCACGGAAGGGGAGCATGGGACCGTCCGGCCGGACGACGAACCGCGCGACGCTGGCGCTGATGTCCTCCCGCTCCACGATCGTCGCGTTCTCTGCGGCGACCGGGCGGGGAGCGCGCGTCCCGGTCGGCCCGGCTCCCAGCGCTGATCGAGCGAGCGGCGGCGCGCCGAGCACGCTCGAGGTCCGCACGGTCGTGATGGCGTCCGTCGTCATCGGGCCGCCCTCAGGCCGCGAGCTCGTCGACGGCCGCGCGTGCCCACACCGGGTCGATATACCAGCCGCGATCCACCTCGGCGAAGAACGCCCATTCCTTCGGGAGGTCGCGAACCGCGTAGATGGCGTTCTGCGGACATGCCGGCACGCACGATCCGCATTCGATGCACGCGTCCGGGTCGATGTACGCCTTCCGGTCGCCCGCGTCGAACGTGATGCAGTCCACGGGGCAGACCGCCATGCATTCCTGGTCCTGGTGATCCACGCACGGTGCTGCGATGACGAATGCCACGGCGGCCTCCTGTGAAGTCGTGTCGGGGTCGGTGCAGGGAAAGAGGCGCCGACTGGTCACAAGGTTTCCGCATGCGGGTGGGAGAGGTGTGTGGCGCACATGTGGAACCCCACAGGCGTTCGCGCCGCAGTCTTCCGCGCACTCGGCGGACGGCGTCGCCCGGGGCCGCGGCATCCGGCCTCGGCGCCTGGTCGCGGCCGCGGCATCCGGCCTCGGCGCCTGGTCGCGGCCGCCGCCGAGCGTCAGCGCCCACGCGTCAACGCCCGAGCGGCACGCGCCGAGCGGCACGCCCGAGCGTCAGCGGCGGCGCGCG
>CAIYQJ010000132.1 GCA_903928275.1 uncultured Chloroflexota bacterium | reverse complement strand
TGGAGGCGATCCTCCGGGAGCCGGGGCGGTACGAGATCACCCACGTCCCATCCACCGTCCGTCAGCGCGCCCGGGATGCCGGCCTTCGACCTGCAGTCCTGCCCACATACGAGCGGGTCACGTTCGACAAGGAGCGGATCGCGGTCCTCGGTCACCCGCTCGCCGAGTTCGTCTGCCCCGGACACCCGCTCCTCGACGCGACGATCGACGTCCTTCTCGAACAGCACCGTGACCTGCTGCGCCGCGGGGCCGTGCTCGTGGACGAGCTGGACCCGGGCACCGAGCCGCGGATGGTCGTCTTCCTCGAACACGCGATCGTTGACGGCCGGGTGACGCGCGACGGGAGCCCGCGGGTCGCGAGCCGGCGAATGGAGTTCGTCGAGCTTCTCGCCGATGGCACCGCCCGCAACGCCGGGCCTGCCCCGTATCTCGACTACCCGCCGCTCGATCCCGAGCGTCGGCCGGTCGTGGAGCGAGCCCTCGACGACCCGTGGCTCCACGGACCTGCGGTGGAGGAGCGCGCGGTCGGCTACGCGATCGAGCACGTGAGCCGCGCGCACCTCGCGGAGGTCCGCGAACGGACCGAGACGCGCGTCGCCAAGACGCTGGCAGCGGTGAAGGAACGGCTCACGCACGAGATGAACTACTCGGACTTCCGCGCCGAGGAGATCCTTGCGCAGGAGCTCGCAGGCAAGACGCCGAAGCTGAACTCGGAGAAGGCTCGGGCGCGGGCGACCGAGCTCGAGGGGCGACTGAAGCGCCGGACGCACGAGCTCGAACTCGAGCGCTCCCTGAGCTCGCTCCCGCCGGTGGTCGTGGGCGGGGCGATCGTCGTCCCCCAGGGGCTGCTCGACGGCGCGAGCGAGCCGGCGACGCCGCCGGACCTCGGCCGGAGGGAGACCAAGAGGATCGAGCTTGCCGCGATGCAGGCCGTCATGGTGGCCGAGCGCGCAGCCGGCTTCGACCCGCGCGACATCTCGGCCGAGAACCGCGGCTACGACGTCGAGTCGCGCGACCCCGCCACGGGGCGCCTCCGCTTCATCGAGGTGAAGGGCCGCGCCGAGGGCGCAACGACGATCACGGTGACGAAGAACGAGATCCTCACGTGCCTCAACGCCGCGGACCAGTACTGGCTCGCGGTCGTCGCCGTGGACGGCGACCAGGTCGCGGCACCCGCCTACCGGAACGCGCCGTTCCATGCGGAGCCGGACTTCGGGGCGACGTCGGTGAACTACGTGATCCGCGACCTGCTCCAGGCCGGTCAGCCACAATGACCGACATGGTCGACCTCGCTGCGATCCTCGCCACGAAGGAGGATGAACACCTCGAGTGCAAGGAGGCGAAGAGCAACTTCGACGTGGATGACTTGTCGAAGTACTGCGCCGCTCTCGCGAACGAGGGTGGTGGCCGACTCGTGCTCGGTGTCACCAATCGAGCACCCCGGCGGGTCGTCGGCAGCCGAGCGTTCCCGGATCTCGCTCGGACCCAATACGAGCAGACGAACCAGCTTCGACTCCGCGTAGAGGCCAGCGAGATCACCGACCCAGCCGGCCGCGTGGTCGTGTTTGACGTGCCCAGCCGCCCGATCGGTATGCCGGTGAGCTACAAGGGCGCGTTCTGGATGCGCTCGGGCGAGTCGGTCGTGCCGATGACCATCGACCAGATGAAACGCATCCTCGACGAGAGCGGACCTGACTTCAGCGCTGAGATCTGTGACGGCGCCAGCCTCGCGGACCTGCACCCAGACGCGGTTGCTGCGTTTCGCGCCGCGTGGCGCCGGAAGTCTGGCCAGGCTGCCCTGGACCGCCTCTCCGACGAGCAGCTCCTGGCCGACGCAGAGTTGCTGCGCGACGGACAGGTGACCTACGCGGCTCTCGTCCTGTTGGGGACGAGTGGGGCCCTTGACCGGCTCCTATCGCAGGCTGAGATCGTGTTCGAGCACCGGTCTTCCGAGCAGTCCG
>CAIYQJ010000131.1 GCA_903928275.1 uncultured Chloroflexota bacterium | reverse complement strand
GGGCGTCGCGGTGGCGGTGGACGCGAAGGAGCCCATCCGCGAGGTCATCGCGCGCGCCGACCGGGCTCTCCTCCTCGGCAAGCAGCAGGGGCGCGACCGCGTCGTGATCGGCTGACTCCGGACGCCAGGCCCGCGCCGGTGGCCGTGCGTCGCTTCCGCCCGCGCCGCTGGGCATCGCGTCCGCCTCGGGCGCCGCTCGCGTACGATGCGCCCCGATGGATCCTCGTCGCAGCACAAGGCGTGAGCTCGCCGTCCTCGCGACGACCCTCGTCGCCCTCTCCCGCCCGCTCGAGGGCGACCTCGTCTGGCTCGTCGGTGGCCTCGTCCTCGCGACGGTCATCCTCGGCGGCCTGCAGGCGCTCGACGCCGGGGAGCCGCGTGGTGTCGCGATCGAATCCGTCATCACGCCGGCCGTCGCCGCCGCGGCGTCCGTCGTCGCCATCCGGCTGGTCCCGATCGGCCTGCTGCTCCTCCCGGCCGTGCTGCTCGCGTACCTCCTCATCGAGCGTGCGCTCATCGCCGAGGCCCAGCTGCTGGCGCGGCCCACCGTCCTCGCACCGGAGGACCGCAACGCGCTGACGGTCGTGGCGCTCGTGTCCGGCTTCCTCGCCTTCGCCGGGATCGCGGGGGTCGTCCCGGGGGCGCTCGTGGAGCCGGCGGACGCGAGTGCCGCCGGGCTGTCCGAAGTCGGGCTCGTCACGCTCGTCGCGGCGGACGCGCTCGTCGCCGCGCTCCTCGGGTTCCGGCTCGCCCTCCTCGAGTCGCCGAGCATCCGCGCTGCCGCCTGGGCGGGCGCCACGTACGCGGCCGTCATCGCGATCGGGGCGGCCGCCTTCCGCGCGATCGCGCTCCCGCGCCTCGTGGGCCCCGCGCTCCTCACGCTGCTCTTCTACCTGTGGAGCGCGTACAGCCGGCATCCGCGTCGCCTGCGTGACGACCGGCGGCACCTCGCCGAGGTCGGCGTGCTCGCCGCGCTCGGCCTCGCGGTCGTGGCCTGGAACCTGCTGCTCCGGAGGTAGGGGACCGCGGGCGACGACTGCGACGCAGGCGACCTCTACGGGCCGCTCGGCGACGGCGAGACGGTCGACGCGCTCGAGCCCGATGGCGACGCGGACGTTGACGCAGGGCTGGCCGCCGACGGACTCGCCGACGACGGGGTCGGGGGTGCGGTTCGGCACGTCCCCGACGACGGCGCTGGAGGTCGAGATCGTGGGCTCGGGGAGCGACACGCCGAGCATGCCGACGCTGAGCACGCCGACGACGATGAGCGCGATCGCGGCGAGCCCGGCCGCGATGGGTGGCCGCCGACCGCTCCCCGGGCTCCCGCCTCCGCGGACCTTCTCGATCCGCGGCTCACCGGTGGTCATCGGGCGGGCACCTGGATCACCGGCGTCTTCACGCCGGTGACCACGATGACGTCCGCCTTCACCGTGGGATCCGTGGCGGTCGCCACGGCCACGCCGAAGGTCATCTTCAGGACCCGCATGGTTTCGGGCAGCCGGAGCTCGGCGCCGTTGTAGAACGTGACGACGGTGTTCGGGCAGTTCGTGCGCGGGGCTCGGCCGCCGCGCACCGGCGGGACGAGCGCACCCACGCCGGGGTAGTCGAGGTACGCGGTGACCGTGGCAGCCTGCGTCGGGTCCTTCGATCCGTCGACCACCCAGACGATGCCGGCCTCGCCCGCGAGCGTCTGGCGCGACCGCGCGACCGCGCGACCGCAGGGTCGACGGTCAACGCCTGTCGCACCGTCTGCCGGATCGCGGCCACGTTCGGATGGATGAAGCAGGGACGACGCACTGGGCCGGTGCGCACTCGGTCTGGTAGACGGGCGGCGCCGCGGCGCGGCGGGCCGAGGAGGCCGGTATCGGGTCGCTCACCCGGGTGGTGCGGCGCGAGGGGCAGTCGATCCCCGACGGGAAGGGCGCGGCGCTGGCATGCCTGCCGCCCGCGACCTGCCATGAAACGATCGTCGTCCTCGACGCCGACGCGCGCGTCGCCGCCGGCTTCCTGCGACGCGCCGCGGCGCACCTGGCCGACGGGACCCGGCTGTGCAGGCGCGGCGGCGTGTGCTCGGAGCAGGCGCACGTCGATCGGCCCGCGTCCAGGACGACGCGCAGACCCTCGATGGCGCGATCCAGCGGGGGCGATGGGTGAGCGGAGGCTGCTCCGCGTTCCGGGGCAACGGCATGGTGATCCGGCGCGACGAGCTCGTCGCGCCGGCGGATGGCGGGCGGGCCTCCTGACGGAGGATCTCGACCTGTCGAGCCGGCTGGCCCTGGTGACCGGCAGGGGGATCCCGCTCGCGCGCGGGCTCGAGGTATCGTGAGGCTCGCCGTCGGAGCCGCGATGGATCGGCACGCAGACCGCCTGGCCATCGCCCTCGGCGCCGACGGGGGTCGCGGGCCTGGTGCTCGCGTACGACGCCCTCGGGTTGGATCCGGATGTGGCCGGATCCCCGCACGGCGCTCGAGCGCGCACCGTCCGCGCGGCCGATGTCGCGCCGTTCGGGGGCCCGTGGATCGTCGTGGTCCCGGCCGCGTTCTGGCGTGCGGCCGCGCGCCGCGGACCGCTGCGGTTCGCGAAGGTTCCTCACCGCGCCGTGCCGTGGCCCGGCGTGGAACCGTCGGCCGGCGGTCCGCTGGCACGACGACCCCGGAGAGCCGGGGCGCCGGGATCGTGGCGGCTCCCCGGCCCGGATCGCCGGTTCGCGGCACAATGCGCGCGATGACGATCCCGCGAACCTCCCGGCGCCACGTCCGCCTGCTCGCCATCGCGCTCGCCGGCGCGGCGCTCGCCGCATCCTGTGGTGGCGCTGTCGCCGGCGGGCAGACGGCCTCCACGAACGCCACCGCGGTCCCCACGGGCATCGCGGGCGCGACCTCGCCCGACCCGGGCGCATCCGCTGCTGCGACCGTGACGTCTTCCGGATCGGCTGCGCCCCGTCCACCTCCCGCGACGGCATCGTCGCCCCAGCCGGTGCCGCGCGACCTGACGCCGTCGCTGTCGAAGGCGAAGACCGACCTGCCGCCGATCTACGCGGACGGTTGCCACCTCGGCTTCACCGCCTCGAAGCCCCTGCCCTGCGCCTTCGGCGACACCGCGTCCTCGACGCGCGTGGTCGCGATCGGCGACTCGAACGCCGCCCAGTGGTTCCCGGCGCTGGAGCGGCTCGCCGTCGCGCGCCACTGGCGCCTCGAGTCGCTCACGAAGTCCGCCTGCACGATCGCCGACATCGCCGTCTGGCAATCGTCCCTCGGACGCACGTACACCGAGTGCGCCGCGTGGCGATCGCTCGTCCTCGCGCGGATCAAGGCCGAGCACCCGGCACTCGTCATCGCCGTGACGTCGCGGGGGTACCACCTCGTCCTCGGTGGCCGCCAGGTCCCGCTCGCCGGCCACGAGTCCACGTACCAGGCGGCGCTCGATCGAACGCTGCGCACGCTCCGCGCGACGGCCGGCCACGTCGTTCTCCTCGGAGCGACCCCCGATGCGCACGTCGACCCGCCGGTCTGCCTCGCTGCCCACCTCGCGGACGCCCGCGCGTGTGCGACACCGCTGGCCAAGGCCACCAGCGCCTCGTTCAGCTCGATGGAGACCGCGGCGGCCGGGTCGGCCGGCGTCCGCTGGGTCGACCCGACGAGCTGGGTCTGCACCGCGGATCCCTGCATGCCGATCGCCGGCCGGATCCTCGTGTACCGGGACCCGGGTCATCTCACGGCGACCTTCGCCGCCTCCCTGGCCTCCCGCATGGGATCGGCGCTGCCTGCCATCCGATGATGTTGCGCTGGTCCCGCGCGGCGGAGGGGCCCACGCCGGCCTGACGCAGGACGAGCTTGCCTCTCGCGCGCCGCTGGAGACCGGCCTGTCTCACGGCCCCGCGAGGAATGACAGGATGTTCGCGGTCAGGGTCGCGAACCCGGCCGGGACCCCGTGAGCGGCGGCGTAACGCGCCTCGAGCCCCCACGCCCACCAGAACGTGCCGCTCGCGAAGACGCGTCCGCCGGACGGGACCGTCCCGGCGACCGCCTGCGCTCGCGCAGGGGTGCCATCGCGCGCGGTGAGCCCCAGGTCGTGCGCGAGGACCGAGACCCCCGCCGGCGCGGGGATGTCCGCGAACACGTGGTCGACCTCGCCGCCCGCGATGTCGCCGAGCGACTGCCCGAGTCGCAGCCCCGTCCCGACGAGCAGCGTCGCCGGCGCGGTCGAGGCGATGTAGTACGGGTGGTACCCCGGGACGATGTCGCCGTACTGGACGCCGTAGAGCGCCTGCTCCGGCCGGTTCCCGGGGCCATCGTGGCCGCACGGGAGCGAGCGGAATGCCTCCGCGTACCGGTTGTACCCGCCGGGGCAGGCCCGGCCGATGTTCGGGTCCCGGCGGGCGTTCTTGTAGAGCACCACCGTGCGTGGTCCGGTCGCCGATCCGTCGCGGAAGCGGACCCGCCAGTAGCCGGTGTCTGCCGCGAAGACTCCGAGGCCCATGTCCCCCTTCGCGAGCACGTGCGCGTCGAGCCAGTCGCGCAGGAGCGTGCCCCAATACTCGTCGTGTCCGCTGAAGAGGGCGGCCCGGGGGACGGGCTGGTCCGCCGGGTGTGTCGAGAGGTCGTAGTCGGTCGTGTACGTGACGTCATAGTGGTTGCGCTCGAGCCACGAGATGAGGGGGACCTCGAACATGAACAGCTCGCCCATCCCCTCCTCGCGGTCGAACGGACGGTCGAAGCTCACCGCGAACGCCCGGTGCTCGCCGGGGGCGGGGTCGCCGACGCTGCTGATGTACAGGCTGCTGCCGCCCCACGTGTTGTACGCCTCGGCATTGAGGAAGGCGCTCACGAACAGGAAGCGGCTCGGGCGCGTGGACCGGACGACGAAGGGCACGTAGCTCGCGGCACCGCTCCGGCCGCTCACCTTCGCGAAGTACAGCCCGCTCGGCCACGACGCCGGGATGACGAAGAAGTAGGTGTAGAGCCACGGCGCGCGGACCATCGAGGTCGAGTGATCCACCACCGCGCCCGGCTGCCGCATGCCGGGTCGCAGCCCGGAGCGGTGCATCGGCTGCATCTCGGCACCGACGCGGAAGACCGCGACGGCGTAGGCCTTCGAGTCGGTGCTCACCGCGAGCCGGAGGGTGTCGCCCGGGAGGTACGACGGAGCGTTCGCGTAGGCCTCCATCACGTGCCGCCCGCCGGACGACACGCGGATCTGCCACGGCTCGCGGCCGTCGTAGATCAGGCTCGGCCGATCGGTCAGGACTGTCGCGTCCTCGATGTCGCCGGGCTGCTTCGACGGAGGCGGGGCCGGAGGGCCGTACATCGGCGGCGTCGGCGGCCGGCTCGGTGTGGCGGTCGGGCCGGCAGTCGGGCCGGCGGTCGGCGTCGGCGGCGGGCTCGGCGTGGCCGCCACGGTGCAGCCGACGAGCATCGCCGCGATGCCGACGACCGCGACCGCGAGCCGAGCGGGCCGCCGGACATGGAGGCGAGCACCGATGGCAGGGCCATTCACGACCGTGGGACACTCCTCTTCCTGGCTCGACGTCTCCGGTGGGTCGAGCCGGCTCCTCGGGCGGAGTCTGCCCCATCGGAGCTCGAGTCGCCGGGCGGTCGACGCCGGACGCTCGGGACGACCGATCGCGAGGCGTCACCGACGGAACGCCAGCGCAGGGAGAGGGTGTCGTTCACAGGGTGTCGTTGACAGTCTCCCGGGTGGGCGCTATAAGGGGATGCTCCCTTGCCGCGCTCAACGCGCGCCGGACGCCCGCGCGCCTCGCCGCCCCCGAAAGGATCCCCACTCCGTGACCTTCCCCGATTTCGACACCCAGGCGCCGACCCCGTCGGCGCCGCGCGTGAAGCGCCAGCTCGTCGACCTCGCCATCGCCCAGGCTGCGCAGGCCAGGTGGGCGGACGCGGCCGAGACGAATCGCCGGATCCTCGAGGTCGGCGCGGACGCCGAGGCGTGCAATCGGCTCGCGAAGGCGCTCTGGGAGCTCGGCGAGCTCGGCAGCGCGCGCGAGCAGTACCAGGCCGCGCTCGCGCTCGACCCCACGAACCGCATCGCGGAGCGCAACATCGACCGGCTCCGCATGCTCCTCGTGGAGGCCGGAACCAGGATCGTCCCGGCGATGGAGGGAAGCAAGGCCCCGGTCGCGATCTTCGTCGAGGAGACGGGGAAGACCGGGTTCGCCTACCTCACGGACCTCGCCGACCCCAAGAAGCTCGCCCAGGTGAATCCGGGTGACGCCGTGGAGCTCGCGCCGGACGGGAACCGGCTCATCGCGTGGAGCAACGGCGTCCGGATCGGCGTCGTGGAGCCGCGCGTGGCCGCTCGCCTCCTCAAGCTCATCTCGAACGGGAACAAGTACGCCGCGGGCGTCACGTCGCTCGGGTCGCAGGACGTCCGGATCATCATCCGCGAGATCTTCCAGGACCCGCAGAACTACGGGAAGGTCTCGTTCCCCACGGCCGCCAAGTCCATGGACCTCCGCCCCTACACGAAGGGCACGCTCGTCCGCGAAGACGAGGACCTCGAGGAGGACCTCGAGGACGACGAGGAGGACGAGGAGATCGAGGACCTCGAGCGCGTCATCCCCGCGGAGGTCACCGGCGACGAGGCATTCGTCGAAGAGGCCGACGAGCTCGTCGAGGAGCCGTAGGAGCCGGTGAGCCCGCGCGACCCATCCAGGCGCGGCGACCAGGTCGCGACGCTCTCGGTCTTCCAGCGGCTTGCTCCGCGCCCGGACCCGCGAGACATCGCCGCCCGGATCGACGCCGCCTCCGGGACGGGTGACGTCGTCCTCGACCTTCACGGGCGCGGAGGGTGGGTGGCGCGTGCCGCGGTCTCGCGCCAGCGGCGGGCGGTCACCGTCGAATCGATGCCGCTCACGCGGCTCCTCGCGGACGTCGTCCTCCGGCCGCCGGACATCCGCCACCTCGACGCCGCGTTCCAGGCGATCGCCGCCGCGCCGCGCGGGCAGTCGAGCCTGAAGGTCTCTCTCTCGGAGCTCTTCGCCTCGCGCTGCGCGACATGCGGCCGGTCCGTGGCCGCCGAGGAGCTCACGTGGTCCGCGGGAGCGGACGGCCGGCCCCGGCCGACGCGCAAGAGCTACCGCTGCCCCACCTGCCGAGCCCAGCAGGGCGGGCCGGAGCTTCGCCATGCGCCGGTCGACGAGGCCGACATCGAGCGCGCCACCGTCGACCTCGACGTCACCGCCCCACGGCGCGAGATCCGCGACCGGTTCCCCCTCCTCGACGGCCGCGAGAGCCTCGCGGACGACCTCGTGGACCTGCAGACGCCGCGCCAGCTCGTCTACCTCCAGGCGATCCTCCAGCGGATCGAGACGGACCTCCGCGCGCCGCAGGTGGAGGCCGCGCTCCGCCTCGCGCTCGCGGAGGCGATCCTCCCGGCGAGCCGCCTCGCCGCCTCGCAGGGCCGGATCGGGGCGCTCCGGATCGCCGGCGCGCGCGCCAGGCCGCCCGCGCTCGCCGAGTGGCGGGAGCGCAATCCGTGGGTCGCGTTCGAGGACGGCTATCGCGCCGTCCGCGCGTTCATCCAGGCGCTCGAGGCGGACCCGCTCGGCGCGGTCCAGGCGCGCACGTCCGAGGACATCCTCAGCCTCGGCGAGGGGATGACGACCGCAGTGGTGCGACTGGGGTCGCCGGCGGGCTTCCGTGCGCTCGCCGACGAGGTCGCTGAGGTGCGATCCACCGACCTGCGGCGACGGATCCGGCTCGTGCTCGGCCAGCTGCCGCTCCGTTGGACCCAGGACCGCCTGTCGCTCGCGTACTACCTCACCGCATGGGTGATGGGCCGCGACGCCGCGGCCTCGCTGCCCCTCGAGCCGCTGTTCGGCACGTCCATCCGCCCGTCGTGGTCGTGGCAGTCCGCTGCGCTCCGGCGATCGCTCACGGCCGCGGCGCCCCTCGCGGCCGCGGATGCGCACGCGGTCATCCTCGTCGATGGCGACGGCGGCGCGGAGGGGGTCGTCGCGGCGGTGCTCGGCGGGGTCTCGGCCGGCTACCGCCTCGTTGCGACACATCTACCGGAGGCGGGCGAGCCGGGTCCGACGTGGATCGAGCTCTCGGCGCCCGGTGCTCCCGCCGTCTCCGCCGCCCGGACGTACGCGAACCGCGCGCTGCCACCGCTCGCGACGCGGTCGTTCGACGCCTCCGGACCCCGGGCCCGCCCCGCGCCGGTCGAGCCCGAGCGCGTCGAGCGCGGCCCGTTCTCCGCCGCCGAGGCCGCGCGGACGGTGACCGAGACCGCGGTCGAGGTGCTCCAGGCGCGCGGGGAGCCTGCCGGCGAGGAACGGCTGCTCGGCGAGATCCTCCTCGGCCTCGACCGGACCGGCCAGCTTCGACGGTTCGTGTCGTCGACGCCGGAGATGGGCCCGGACGACGATGCCGCCCTGCCCGCGCCCGCGGAGCCGCTCGAGCCCACCGACGATCGGGCGCGCAGCCGGCGTGCCCCGGGGAACGGTCGAGGTCGGAGCCGTGCCCACGGTGCCACCGACGACGGCGGTCCCGGTGCGGCGGGCGACGCGGGAGGCCGTGCGACCGCATCCGGGAGCCGCGACCAGGGCAGCGCGGCGGCGGCTCGCTCCGAGGCGGTCGCCGTGTCCGGCGGCGTCTCGGTCGCGCAGGACCGGGTGGAGGTCCTCCTGGGCATCATCCGCGACGAGCTCCAGCGCCCGACGAACCGGCGGCTGACCGAGATCGAGCCCGGCCGCTGGTGGCTCGCGCAGGTGGACGACCAGGACGCGTGCGCGCTCCCGCTCTCCGATCGGGTGGAGTGGGCCGTCTTCAGCCTCCTCGCCACCGCCAGCCGCGTCTCCGAGTCCGCGTTCCACGACCGCATCGCGTCCCTCTTCACCGGGCCGGACGCCCCGGACGACGCGTACGTCCGGGCCTGCCTCGAGAGCTACCGCGGCGCCGCGAGCACGCCGGAGGCACTCGTCGCGTCGGACGACCTCGCGCGGAGGTCGGAGGATCACGCGCGGATCGTCGCCACGCTCGTGGAGCTCGGCCATCGCCTGGGGATGCGCGCCTGGATCGCGCCGCGCGAGCAGACCCGCCGGGTGGGCTCCCACCAGCTGGTCGAATGGCTCGACGAGCGCGAGGTCGGCACGTATCTCCCGCTCATCGGGCGCGGTCCCGCCGAGGAGCTCGAGCAGGTCGACGTGATCTGGTACATCCGGCAGCGCGCCACGTTCCTCTTCGAGGTGGAGTGGACGGCGATGCTCGGCGAGACGCTCCTCCGGCGACACGCCCGGATCCCCACGACGGACCAGGTCGTGCGGTTCCTCGTCGTCGCACCGGAGCGCACGGAGCTGCTCCGTGAGAAGCTCGCGCGGTCGCCGCTGCTCCGCCGGGCGATGGAGCAGGGGAACTGGCACATACTCAAGTGGGACCAGCTCCGCGCGCTCGTGGCGCGCGAGACCGTGACGCTCCCTGACCTCGAGCCGGCGCTGGGACTCGACCCGGACGTCGACCGCGGCGGGGAGCAGATGCCGCTGTTCGAGTCGTGATCCCCGGCGGCCGAGGAGGACATCGTGACGATGGCGGGTGACGACACGGCCGGAGCGCATCCGGCGGGGGACGCCGACGCGGCGGTGGACGCGATCGCGGACCGGTTCTGGGAAGACGTCCTCGTGCTGAGTCCCACCACCGCGACCGCCTACGGCGACGAGCGCTACGGGGATCGTCTCGAGGACCCGAGCGCGGCCGGCCGGGCGCGGATGCGCGCCGTCCTGGAACGGACGCTCGCCGAGGTGGACGCGATCGACCCCGACGCGCTCTCCACCGAGCCGCGGATCACGCGCGACATGCTCCGGATCGTCGCGGACATCGGGCTGGAGCAGCAGGCGCAGCGCATCGACGTCCTCAAGGTCGTCGACCAGATGGAGGGCCCGCAGACACTCCTCCCGACGATCGCCGCGTTCCAGCCGGCGGACACGCCCGAGCGCCTGGAGAAGCTCCTCGCCCGCATCCGCGCCTACGGCCCGTTCATGGCCGCGAACACCGACCTCCTCCGCGAGGGGATCGACCGGGGCCTCACCGCTCCCCGCATCGTGGCCGAGCGCGTGGTGGCGCAGCTGGAGCGGATCCTCGCCGCTCCGGCCGAGGCCTACCCGCTCGTCGAGATGGCCAAGGTCGCCCGCGAGGCCGACCGGGAGGCGATCGCGGCGGCCGTGCGCGACGTGGTGCGGCCGGCCGACGCCGAGTTCCTCCGCGTCCTGCGCGACACGTACCTCGCCGCCACGCGAACGGACCCGGGGCTGTGGTCGGCGCCGGACGGCGACGCGCTGTACGGGACCCAGATCCGCGCCTGGACCACGCTCGACCTCGATCCGGGCGACCTGCACCGCGTGGGCCTCGGTGAGCTCGAGGCGATCGAGGGCGAACGTCGTGCCATCACGCGGGCCGCCGGCTTCGGGGACGACACGGCCGCCTACCGCGCGGCACTCGTCGCGGACCCGGCGAACATCCCCACGTCCCCCGAGGCTCTGCTCGCCCGCGCCACGGAGGACATCGCCCGGGCGATGGAGGCGGCCCCGCGCGCGTTCGGGCGGCTCCCGCGTGCCGGCGTCGTCGTGAAGGCCGTGGAGCCGTACAAGGAGAAGGACGCGCCGTTCGCGTATTACTACCCGCCGGCGGTCGACGGGTCGCGGCCGGGCATCTACTACGCGAACACGTACGACCTGCCGAGCCGCACGTACCACAAGCTCGCGACCACCACGTACCACGAGGCGGTCCCCGGCCACCACTTCCAGATCACGCTCGAGATGGAGCACCCGTCGCTCGGCACGTTCCGCCGGCTCGGATCGCGCCTGGTCGGCGGCGCGTACGTGGAGGGCTGGGGCCTGTACAGCGAGCGGCTCGCCGACGAGCTGGGGCTCTTCCGGGACGAGGCGGAGCGGTTCGGGATGCTCGATGCCCAGGCATGGCGGGCGGCCCGGCTCGTCGTGGACACGGGGATGCACGCGCTCCGCTGGCCGCGCGAGCGGTCGATCGAGACGCTCCGGGGCGCCGGCCTCGGCGACACGGACGCGCTCATCGAGACTGACCGCTACATCACGTGGCCGGCCCAGGCGCTGACGTACAAGGTGGGCCAGCGCGAGATCGAGCGCCTCCGCAGGGAGCTCACGCTGCGGGACGGCGCTGCGTTCGACCTGCGCGGCTTCCACGACGCGCTCCTCGGGCACGGCTCGCTGCCGCTCGCGACGCTCGCCGCGGAGCTGCCGCGGTGGGTGACGCCCGCGCGCTAGCGGTCAGCCGCGGCGGGCACGCGTCGCGGCCCAGCGCGCGACGGCGACGAGCGCCACGAGCCCCGCGCCTGCCATGGGCGCGAGCGTCTCGAGCGAACGGACGCCGAGGACGACCCAGGCGATCGGGTAGGCGACGAAGCCCGCCGCGGTCGCCTGCGCGGGGCGGCGTGTCGCAACGCCCACGACGATGGCGACGAGGAAGCCCACCGCGCCCGCCACCGGCTCGATGACGAGGCCGGCGCCGGCGGCCGTTCCCACGCCGCGGCCACCCTGGAGGCCGGGCACGATGGGCCGGACCGCGCCGATCTCCGCGCCCAGCGCCCCGCAGACCGCGCCCCAGTAGCCGGCGACGGCCCACCCGATGAGGCCCGGCACGATGGCGCGGCCCATGTCCAGCGCCAGCGCGAGCAGCCCTGCCCTCGCGCCGGCGAGACGCCAGACGTTCGCGGCACCCGGGTTGCCCTCGCCGGAGTGGAGGACGTCCACGCCGACGGCACGGCCCACGAGCAGCGACGTCGGGACGCTCCCGGCGCACAGGCCGATGAAGAGCAGGGCGAGCGCGACGGGCAGGCCCGCCTCCGGACCACCGGACGGGAACGCGAGGGCGGGCATCACGGGCCGCCGCGGCCGGCCCGTCCCAGGAGCACGCCGGCGATCAGGACCGCCTTCCGACCGCGCGGCACCACCGACCGCCACGGCCGGCGCGCGCCGAGCCCGTCACGCTCCACCTGGCGGAGGATCTCGCGGTACATGACCGCGGCCGCCCGCACCGACCGGCGGCCGTGGAGGAGGAGGGGGATCCCGGCCATGCCGGCGTCGTACGCGGCGTCCGCACGGGCGATCTCGTCGCGGAGCAGCGCGCGGCGATCCGCGGTCGCGAGCGTCCCCGGCGCGACCCCATGCGCGGCGAGCGCCTCGGCCGGGAGGTAGATCCGCCCGCGCGCGAGATCCTCGTCGACGTCGCGGATGACGTTCGTGCGCTGCATGGCGACCCCGAGCGCGCGCGCCGCGGCGTCCGCGCCGGGGCCTTCCCCGCCGAGCAGTGCCGCCATGAGCCGGCCCACCGTCCCGGCGACGCGGTAGGCGTACGCGTCGAGGTCCGCCTCCGTCTCGATCCGCGGCCCGGCGAGGTCCTGGCGCATCCCCGCCGTGAAATCCGCGACGGCGTCCCGCGGCAGCGACCGGTGGCGTCGCGCGAGGTCGTCGAGGATCCGCGTCTCCTGCGTGGCCGCGGGCAGCGGCCGTCCGGTCGCCGGCTCGCTCGCGTACCCGGCCGCCCAGGCCTCCACGGCCGCGAGGCGCTCCTCGGCGTCCGCGGAGCCGGCCTGCTCCAGGTCCACGAGGTCGTCGAGGGTCCGCAGGACGAGGTAGAGGAGCTCGGTGTCCTCGCGGACGTCGCGGGGGAGGAGGCGCGCCGCGGTCGCGAAGGTCCGGGCCACGCGCCGCATCGTGGCGCGGGCCTCGGGCAGGAGCGCCTCGACGGCGGGGTCGCGAGCTGGCGTCGTCACCGCCGTCGAGGCGTCCGCGCCGACCTCAGTGCCCGGCACGCACATCGTCCCGGACGAGCCCGGCCGTCACCTCCGCCGTCAGGAGCGTGCCCGGCAGGCCGGCTCCCGGGTGCGTGGCGCCGCCGACGTAGTAGAGGCCGCCGACGACGCGATCGCGGTTCGGCTGGCGGAAGTAGGCGGACTGCTGCAGCGTGGGTTCGACGGCGAAGGCACTCCCGTCCGCCGTACCGAGCACGTCGCGGAACGTGAGCGGCGTCCACGACCGCTCCACGACGATCGACCTGCGCAGGCCCGCGAGGCCTGCGGGCCCCTCGAGCCAGTCCACGAGCCGCTCGCGCAGGACGGGCGCGACGGCCGTCCAGTCGTCCCCGGACCGGAGGTTGGCGACCGGGAGCAGGACCGTCAGCGAATCGCCGCCGGGCGGGGCCATCGCCGCCTCCGTCCGCGTCGGCGCGTGGATGTACACGTTGAACGACGTCGGCAGCGTCCGGTCCCGCGTGACCTCGCGGATGAACCCGGCGTAGTCGTCGCCCACGACGAGCGTGTGGTGCAGCAGCTGCGGGAAGGTGCGGTCGGTCCCCAGGTAGAGGAGGTACGCGCTCATCGTCGTCCGGAGCGGGCGCAGGCGCCACGGGAGTCGGTCCCGGGCTCCCGGCACGAGCGCGGCGCGGTCGGCGATGTCGCCGTTGAAGACCACGATGTCGGCGGGGATCTCTGCGCCCGAGTCCGTGCGGACCGCCCGGACCCGTCCTCCGCCACGGACGACCTCCGCAGCGCCGTCCCCGGTCACGATCGTCCCGCCGCCGCGCGTCACGAGGCGCGCCATCGCCTCGACGACGCTGAAGACGCCGCCCTCGGCGTACCAGGCACCGTCGGCGATCTGCAGGTACACGAGGGCCGCGTAGATGGCGGGGACGCGCGCCGGGTCGCCGCCGATGAAGAGCGAGTGGAAGTCGAACACCTGGCGAACGTGCGGCTCATCGAAGTAGCGCCCCACGAACGAGCTCAGCGGGCGGATCGCGTCGAGGCGGACCATCTCGGGCAGGAGCGCGGCGAAGTCGACCGCCCGCGTGAACGGCACCCGACCGTACCGCAGGATCGCGCGCTCG
Source organism: uncultured Chloroflexota bacterium (assembly GCA_903928275.1). Taxonomy (GTDB): domain Bacteria; phylum Chloroflexota; class Limnocylindria; order Limnocylindrales; family CSP1-4; genus CAIYQJ01. Next base: position 8,004 of record CAIYQJ010000131.1, on the reverse strand, counting down.
TGGATGGCGCGGGTCGCGACGATGAACCGGTCGAGGTTCGCCGCATCGTGCGGGTCGAAGGCCGCCACACCCCGGCGGAGGCCGTCGACGTCGCGCGTGAAGTCGAAGTGGCGGGGGTCGCCGGTCCAGCCGATCCGGTAAAGAGGGTCGAGCTCGTGGAGCCGGAGCTCCGCGTGGAGGCTCGAGCCGCCGATCCGGAAGAGCTCGTCGAAGAGCCACGGCATCGTGATGAGGGACGGGCCGGTGTCCCACGTGTACCCTGACTCGCGGATCCGGGAGGCCCGACCACCGAGCGTCGCGCGCCGCTCGAGCACGGTGACGTCGTGCCCATCGGCGAGGAGCCGGATCGCGATCGCCAGGCCGCCGAACCCGGCGCCCACCACGACGGCTCGCGATCGCCGGCCGTGTCCGGCCGTCCGTCCAGTGGCCGGCTCTGCGGTGTGCCCCGCCGTCCGTCCCGTGGCCGGCTCTGCGGTGTGCCCCGCCGTCCGTCCCGTGGCCGGCTCTGCCGTGCGTGCCCCGGCCGGCTTCGTCGTCGTCATGCGTCCGATCCTCCGATCCTTCGTCCTCGCCAGCTGGCCGGCCTGCCGCGGACCGCGTCGGCGATGCTCGCCACCTGCGCGGCGAGCGTCAGCGTGATGGTGACCGGGTGCCAGAGGATGGTTCGCACGGGCATGCGCTCCCGGATGACGAGAAGCACCCGGAAGGCCACGACGAGTCCGAGCGCCACGAGGCCGCCGGCGAGCAGGGTGGCATCGCCGGCCACCAGCCCGACGACGGGCAGGACGCAGGGGGCCAGCCACGCGAGCGCGGCCACGACGAGCGCGACGAGCGCCACGGCGAACGATCCACCCCCGTACGCGACGAAGACCCGCCGCCACGCCGCGAGGGCGTGCGCCGCGTCCGGGTAGTGGCGCGTGGACGCGAGCGTCGCCGCGCGCACGAGGCGCACGCGCTCGCCGCCTCGCACGAACGTCCGCGCGAGCTCCACGTCCTCGCGCTCGGTCCCCGGCGCCGCCGCGTGCCCGCCGACGCGCGCGTACGCGGCGCGGGCCACGAAGAGGAGCGGCCCATAGGCGAACGCGAGGCCCGCCGGGCGGCCACCCGTGGCTTCGACGAGCGCGAGCGGGAGCAGGCCGAGGATCGTCATCGCGAAACCCGGGACTGACGCGCGCTCGCCGGGCGTGGCCATGGCGTACGCGGTCATGCCGGAGACGAGCCCCGCGCCCGTGCGGCGCTGCTCGGCGGCGAGCCGGCTCAAGGCACGCCGGTCCGTGAGGATCGTGTCCGCGTCGAGGAACAGGACCTGCTCGCCGGTGGCGGTCGCGACACCCCGATCGCACGCCCAGCTCTTGCCGCCCCAGCCCGGCGGGAGGGCCCCGGCCGCGAGCACGCGATCCGGCCCGCCCGGTCGCAGGCGTCCGAGCGCCTCCCGCGCCACGTCCGCCGTCCCGTCGGTGGACGCGTCGTCGACGACGATGATCTCGACGTCCGGATGGTCCTGGCGCGCGATCGACGCGAGCGTCGCCCGGATCCGCGGCGCCTCGTCCCGGCACGGCACGACGACAGTCAGGCGACACGGATCCGGATCGGCGGCGCCCGGCCCGGCCGGCGTCCGGAGCGCTGCCTCGGCGGTGAGCGCGAGGAGCAGCGGCACGGCCGCCATCGCGATGACGATCCCGACCGCGACGGCGGCCGGCGGGTACGGGTAGAAGCCCCAGGCGGCGAGGAGGAGCTGCGCGAGGACGAACCCGACGAGAAGGTTGAGTCCGAGGAAGCTGCGCCACGCCCGCCGCGACTGCGCCTCCCGGGGGTCGGCGAGGATCGAGAGCGGCAGGAGGAGGTAGGCCGCGAGCGCCACGCTCGCCATGACGCCGAGCGGCCCGTACGCGGGTGGCACGACGCACGCCACGACGTAGCCGCCGAGCGCGATCGCGGCGGTGGGGCGAGCGCCGAACGCCGTCGCGATCGACCCGATGCCCACCGCGCGGTCGTACGCGATGTCCTGCACCGCCCCGGTCGCGTGGCTCGCTACGGCCCACGCGGTGAACGCGGCCACGAGGGGCCACGGGATCGCCGAGAGCGGGGCGCCCGCGACGAGGAACCCGGCGACCGCGGGCAGGACGAAGTGCGACGCCGACGTGAGCGAGTCGAGGACCGGCCGCTCCTTCGTCCGGAGCGGGGGCGCGGAGTAGGCGACCGCCGCCGCGGCCGCGAGGAGGACGGCGGCCGTTCCCGCCAGCGGAGCCGCGACCGCGATCGCGAGGAGGAACGGGATGTTCGTGAGCAGGACACCGGCCCAGATGGCGGCGCGCCGGTCCGGCGGCACGAGCGCCCCTTCCACCGAGCGCTTCCGCGGGTTCGCCACGTCCGAGGCGTAGTCGAAGATGTCGTTCACGCCGTACATGAGCAGGTTGAAGGGCACGAGGAAGTACGCGAACCCGAGGACGATCGCGAGCGAGGCGCCCCGCTCGGTGGCGTATGCGCAGGCGAGGAACGGCAGCGCCGTGTTCACCCACGAGAGCGGGCGGCTGGCGGCCACGAGGAGGCGGAGCGTGGCCACGGCCTCAGCCACGCCCTCGGCGCCGGCCGCGCCCGAGGTCGAACGCACCGAGTGCCGTCAGGCACAGCGCCGCGCCGTACACCAGGTCCTCGACCGGGATGGGGCCCAGGCGGATGCCGAGGGCCGTCGTGGCGCCGTACGTGACGATCGGGAGCCCCGTGAGGACGGCGTCGAAGACGAGGGTGAACGCGAGGAAGACCGCGAGCGCCAGCCACGCGGCCCGCCGGCCGAGGGTCCCGGTGCACCAGGTGAGGACGAGCGCTCCGGCAAGCCAGAGCAGCGCGGCCGCCGCGTACTCGGGCGTCACCGTCCGTCCCGGTCCAGGAGCCGCTCGGCCACGCGGTACAGCACGATCGCCCAGACGGCGATGAACGCGAGCAGCAGCGGCTCCTCCGGCGGGATCCCGGGCGGCACGATCGCGACGACCCACCGCGGATCCGAGGCGAACCACCCTCGGGCGGCCCCGATCGCGTCGAAGGCGAGGAACGCGACCTCGACGATGACGACCGCGACGAGAGTCGCGCGCCGCCAGAGCCCGAGCCGCAGCCGCCGGTCGATGAGCACGACGCCGACGAGCGACAGGAGGATCGCGGCGAGGTAGAGACCGGGCATCGTCCCGAGTGTAGCCGCGGCCCCGAGCCGGCGGCATCGGGCCGGGCCGCAGGCGTGGTCCAGCGCGTCGGCCGCCGTCCTGCGGCGCTGCCCCCCGCGCCGCCTCCCCGTTGGCGAGGCAGCACAGGAGTGCATGGGAGGCGGACGCGAGCCCGGGGGCGGACTCGGTCCCCGCCGCGGTGTCGCCCGGCGTCGTACCCCCGAACGCGACCGGCTGCGGAGGGCGCCACGGCCCCCCTCCGCCTCCACGACGCGACATCAGGATTCGAGCAACTCACCGATTCGTGTTTCGCACCATGCACGGCCCCGCGGGGACGTGATGCGCACGTTTCGCGATTGACGCGTGGGCGCTCGCGATGGCACCATGTCGTCTCACGTCGTCGCCCTCGGCCCCGTCACGGTCGAGGCCCGCTCGCCGATCGCCCGATCGGCCGGGCCGGGGCCCGCCCGGCACGCTGCGCAACACACGAGGAGCCCCCGATGGCTGCCCGACCAGCGGCTCGCACCGTCCCGCGCCTGCGTCGAGAGGCCCAGCTCGCCATGTGGCGCCGCGCCATGGAGGTCATGCCCGGCGGCGCCGACTCGAACTTCCGCGCGTGGGGCGAGGACACGATCTACATCGACCGCGGCAAGGGCAGCCACATCTGGGATCTCGACGGCAACGAGTACATCGACCTGCGGATGGGCTACGGGCCGGTGATCCTCGGCCATGCCGACCCGCGCGTGGACGACTACGTGAACGAGCGCATGCGGCAGGGCGTGAGCTTCTCCCTGACGAGCGAGGACGAGGTCCGGGCGATCGAGCTCATCCGTGAGCTCACCGGCTGGGTGGAGATGGCGCGCCTCACGGTCTCGGGGACCGAGGCGACCATGCACTGCATGCGGACCGCCCGCGCGTTCACCGGCCGCGACAAGATCGTGAAGTTCGAGGGCCAGTACCACGGCGTCCACGACTACGCGCTCATCAGCGTGGTCCCCGACGACGTGAGCCAGCTCGGGGACCGCGACAACCCGGTCCGCCTTGCGTGGGGTCGCGGCATCCCGCCCGCCGTGGCGATGACCATCATCCCCGTCGCCTACAACGACACCGCGACGCTCCGGCACGTCTTCGAGACGGAGGGCCACGACATCGCCGGGGTCATCATCGAGCCGGTCCTCGGGAATGCGCAGGGCATCATGCCCAGGCCGGGCTTCCACGAAGAGGTCCGCGCGATCACGAAGGAGTTCGGCGCGCTCCTCATCTTCGACGAGGTGAAGACCGGGTTCCGCTTCGCGCGCGGCGGCGCGGCCGAGTTCTTCGGCATCACCCCGGACATCGCCAGCTACGCGAAGGCCATGGGCAACGGGTACCCGGCGGCGGCGTTCGGCGGCCGAGCCGATGTCATGGCGGTCATGCCCAAGCACATGAGCCACGGCGGCACGTACGCCGGGAACCGGGTCGCCGCGGCCGCGGCCGTGGCCACCCTCGAGACGCTCCGCGACGGCACGATCCTCGCCGGCATCGCGCAGACGGGGCGCACGGTGCAGGCAGGGCTGGCCGACGTCGCCGCGAAGCGCGGCCTCCCGATCTCCTTCATGGGCCATCCCACGATGTTCGGGATGGTCTTCGCGGAGGAAGGGCCGGCCGACTACCGCGGCTGGGCGGAGACCGACCACGAGCTGTACGACGCGGTCGCGGTGGGCATACACGCCCGGGGCGCCATGCCCGAGCCGGACAGCCGCGAGCCGTGGTTCCTCTCGGCCGCGCATGACGGCTCGGACGTCGCGCGGATCGTCGAGATCTTCGCGGACTCCCTCGACGCTGCCCTCGAGGCGCGAGCCGCCGCCCGCGGCTGACCGACCCGTCGCGAGACGCCGGGTCCCGCCGCTCGGGCCCGGCGCCTCGCGACGCCCGTCCCGGGCGCGCCCCGCGGGGTACCATCCCGGCCATGCCGTCCCTCAGCGTCAACGACACGAGCGGCCTCGCCGCCTTCCTCCGGGAGAACTGGTTCGTCCTCGTCTTCTGGGCGATCGTCCTCCTCCTCGTCTATCGCCTCGCGCGGCCGCTCGTCCACCGGCTCGTCGTCCGCCTGACGGCGAAGACGGCGTCGCGCGTGGACCCCGAGCTCGCCGAGCTGTCGCGGGCCGAGGTCGAGAAGCGCGCGGCCACGATCGAGGGGCTCATCGAGAAGACGGTCCGCCTCGCCGTCGTGCTCGTCGGGATCCTCGTCGTCCTCACGCTGTTCGACCTGTGGCCGGCGATCGCCGCGCTCGGCATCGTGGCGGCCGCGATCACGCTCGCCGGCCAGGCCATCGTCCTCGACTACCTCATGGGGATCCTCATCCTCGTCGAGGGCCAGTACTTCATCGGCGACTGGATCGGTGCCGGTGGCGTCGAAGGCACGGTGGAGGAGATCACGCTCCGGCGAACGGTCGTCCGCGACGCGTCCGGCACGGTCCACAGCGTCTCGAACGGGACGATCCGCACTTCGTCGAACTTCACGCGCATGTACGCAGGACTCGCCGTGGACGCCACCGTGGCGTATGGCACGGACGTCGACCGGGCGGCCGCCGTCGTGGACCGCGTGGGGCGCGAGATGTTCGACGACCCGGCGTGGGCAGGACGGCTCATCGACGTCCCGCACCTCGTCCGCGTCGGCGCCCTCGGTGAGCTCGGCATCACCCTCAAGGTGGGCGGGCGCGTCCGCGCGACCGACCGGTGGGCCGCACCGGGCGAGTACCGCAGGCGGCTCCTCGCGGCGTTCGCGGCGGAGGGGATCGAGATGGCGCGCCGTGGGGCGGTCGTCGTGGGCCTCGACGGCGCCGGAGGGAGCGCCATCGCCGTGGACTCGTCGGCCCTGGACGATTCCGACCCGGGTGCCGGCGCGAGCTGACCCGCGGGCGCGGAACCCCGCCGGCACCAGGGCGTCCCGGCGCCGACGGCCGCGGTAGACTGCCCGCACGCCGCGCGGACGGTCGCGAGCGTTCCACTCGCGCCGGAGGGAGGAGGGCGGTCCGTGAGCGTCGACGAGAACATCCCCGCCCGCCCGGAGATCGAAGGTCTCCTCCTCGAGAGCCGGACGTTCGCACCCGGCGCGGCGTTCACGGCGCAGGCGAATGCGACCGCGGACCTCTACGCCGAGGCGGAGCGTGATCCCGAGGGGTTCTGGGCCGCCCGCGCGCACGAGCTGATCTCCTGGTCCACGCCATTCGGCCAGGTCCTGGACTGGCAGCCGCCGTTCGCCCGGTGGTTCCTGGGCGGCCAGCTGAACGTCGCGTACAACTGCGTGGACCGGCACGTCGAGAACGGACTCGGTGACAAGGTCGCGTACCACTGGATCGGCGAGCCCGGGGACACGCGGACCATCACGTTCGGGGAGCTCCGGCGCGAGGTGAACAGGGCCGCGAACGCGTTGAAGGAGCTTGGCGTCGGGAAGGGCGACGTCGTCGCCATCTACCTGCCGATGATCCCGGAGCTGCCGATCTCGATGCTCGCCTGCGCGAAGATCGGGGCCGCCCACACGGTCGTCTTCGGTGGCTTCTCGGCCGAGGCGCTCTCGGATCGGATCAACGACGCGGGGGCGAAGGTCCTCATCACGGCCGACGGCGGCTGGCGGCGCGGCAGGAAGGTCGGGCTCAAGCACCACGCCGACGAGGCGGTCGCCTCCACCCCGTCGATCGCGCACACGATCGTCGTGAGCCGGCTGCGCGACGGGTGCCACATGGTCGAGGGGCGCGACCACTGGTGGGGCGAGCTCGTCGGCCGCCAGAGTGACGAGTGCCCGCCGGTCCCCGTGGACTCGGAGCAGATGCTCTACCTGCTCTACACGTCCGGCACGACCGCCAAGCCGAAGGGGATCGTGCACACGAGCGCCGGGTACCTGCTCGGCTCCGCCTGGTCCCACCGGATGGTCTTCGACATCAAGCCGGACGACGTCTACTGGTGCGCCGCCGACATCGGGTGGGTGACCGGGCACAGCTACATCGTGTACGGACCGCTCGCGAACGCCACGACCGGGATCATGTACGAGGGCGCACCGGATTCCCCGACGTGGGACCGCTGGTGGCAGATCGTCGAGGACTACGGCGTGACGATCCTCTACACGGCGCCGACGGCGATCCGGGCGTTCATGAAGCAGGGGCCCGAGTGGCCCGCGAAGCGCGACCTCTCGTCGCTGCGACTCCTCGGGTCGGTCGGCGAGCCGATCAACCCCGAGGCGTGGACCTGGTACCAGAAGCACATCGGGGGCGGCCGGACGCCCATCGTGGACACGTGGTGGCAGACCGAGACCGGGAGCATCCTCATCAGCCCGCTGCCCGGCGTGACCACGACGAAGCCGGGATCCGCGACGTTCCCGCTGCCCGGCGTCGCGGCGGATATCGTGGACGCGGACGGCAACAGCGTGCCGAACGGCTCGGGCGGGTACCTCGTGCTGAAGCGGCCGTGGCCCTCCATGCTCCGCGGCATCCACGGCGATCCGGAGCGCTACGCCCAGACGTACTGGAGCCGGTTCCCGGGCATGTACTTCACGGGAGACGGCGCCAAGCGCGACGCGGACGGCTACTACTGGCTCCTCGGCCGGGTGGACGACGTGATGAACGTCGCCGGCCATCGCCTCAGCACGATCGAGGTCGAATCCGCGCTCGTCGATCACGCGTCGGTCGCCGAGGCCGCCGTCGTCGGCAAGGCGGACGAGGTCTCCGGCCAGGCGATCTTCGCCTTCGTCATCCTCAAGGCCGGCCAGGAGCCGTCCGAAGCGCTCGGGCTCCAGCTGCGCGAGCATGTCGCGTACGTCATCGGGCCGATCGCCCGGCCCAAGTTCCTGCTGTTCACGCCTGACCTGCCCAAG
>CAIYQJ010000130.1 GCA_903928275.1 uncultured Chloroflexota bacterium | reverse complement strand
GGGCATCGTCTCCGCCGCGCGGGCATCGTCTCCGCCGCGCGGGCATCGTCTCCGCCGCGCGGGCATCGTCTCCGCCGCGCGGGCATCGTCTCCGCCGCGCGGGCATCGTCTCCGCGGCTCGCCGCGCCAGGACCGGGAGGACCGCGGCGATCACCCGCCGAGCGCGTGGCGGTGGTGGCGCATGATCGGCCGCCCGGCGGGACCCGGCTCCACCGCCACGACATCGACACGGACCGGCAGCCGCGGCAGCGGCGTCCCGTCCGGCAGCGCGTCCGCCCCTGCGAGCCGCCCGGCACCCTCGCGGAGGCGGGCGCGCTTCCCGTGGTCCACCGTCTCCTCCGGGTAGCCGTGCGATCGCGACCGTCGCCAGCGGACCTCGACGATGACGAGCCAGGGAGGCGGTCCGGGATCCACGGCGACCACGTCGAGCTCCGTGCGCCCGAACCGGACGTTGCGACCCAGGATCAGCCAGCCTCGAGCGGCGAGCGCCTCCGAGACGCGGCCCTCGGCGTCCGCGCCGATCCGCGCGGCCGAGAAGCGAGCGGGTGCCATGCGCACATCGTCGTCGGGAGCCGTGATCGTCCGATCACCCGTCGATCTCCTCCCAGAAGCGATCCTGCACGCAGTCGTCGACGACCTCGACGTGCAGGAACGTCCGTCGATGGATGAGCGTGGGCCCGAGCGCGCGGAGGCCGGCCAGGTGCTCCGGCGCCGCGTACCCGCGGTTCCGCGCGAAGCCGTAGCCCGGGAACTCGGCCTCGTACGCGTCCATCATCCTGTCGCGGGCGACCTTCGCGACGATCGACGCTGCCGCGACCGACGCGCACAGCCGGTCTGCGCCGACGAGCGAGCGCTGGACCATGTGCAGGTACGCGATCTCGAGCGCATCGAGGAGGAGCGCGTCCGGCCGCACCCCGAGCCGGGCGATCGCGAGCTGACTCGCGAGCACGGTGGCCTGCAGGATGTTCATCCGATCGATGAGCGCCGGCCCCACGACGCCGATCGCCCAGGCGACCGCCCGTGCCCGGATCTCCGCGTCGAGGCGCTCCCTTGCGGCCGCCTTCAGGAGCTTGGAGTCGCGGACGCCGGCGGGGATCCAGCCGGCGGGGAGGATGACCGCCCCCGCGACGACCGGTCCGGCGAGGCTTCCGCGCCCGACCTCGTCCACGCCCGCCACTGCGCGCGCACCCATCCGGCGGAGAGCTCGCTCCTCGGCGTCGTCGGGATCGAGCCGCTGCACGTGCCACGCGGTCACGGCCGCCCGGCCGCCGACCGCTCCCGGCGCCGGGAATGAACGACCCCGCCTCGGTGCCGGTCTCCCGGTCCGGGCGGGGTCCGCCGTCCGCATCGCGCGATCCGGCCGTGCCGCGCGCCGCGGGGCCGTCAGCTGTTCGTGCGGCGCTCGCGGAGTGTGGCCGCCTTGCCCACCCGGTCGCGAAGGAAGTAGAGCTGGGCGCGGCGCGCCACGCCGTGACGCACGACCTCGATCTTCTCGATCCGCGGGCTGTTCACCTTGAAGGTCCGCTCGACGCCGACGCCGCTCGCGATCCGGCGCACGGTGATCGACCGGGTGATCCCGCCGCCGCGGAGGCGCATGACGGTCCCCTCGAAGACCTGGACGCGCTCGCGGTTGCCCTCGACGACCTTCGCGGAGACGCGCACGGTGTCACCCGACGCGAGCACGGGGAGGTCCGTACGGATCTGGCCTTGGGTGATCTCGTCGAGCACGTTCACGGGCGTCCCTACTCTCGGCGTTCACGCGGCAGCGGCGCGTGGGTGACATGCGGAAGATGGACCGCCGGGGCGGCCGAGGGCGGAGTATAGCACGCACCCGCCGGCGCGCCGGCGGACGGCGCGCCGCCGCACGGCCCGGAGGGCCTACCCCCCCCCCGCTGCCCGCGGACCCGCCATCCGACGGCACCGGATCGTCCACGGCGGGCAGGTAGAGGGTGAAGGTGGAGCCGCGCCCAGGCTCGCTCTCGATGTCGACGGCGCCGCCGCTCTGCTGGGCGATCCGCAGGACGGTGGCAAGCCCGAGGCCGGTCCCGGAGCCCGGGGCCTTCGTCGTGAAGAACGGCTCGAAGATCCGCGCGCGGATCGCGACGTCCATGCCGCTCCCGGTGTCGGTGACCGCGACCGCGACATGGCGGCCGGGCGCGGGGGACGCGGGCCGGTCCGCGTCCGATCCGAAGATGACGTCGCGGGTCGCGATCGTCAGCGTCCCGTCGGGCTTGTGGACGCCCATGGTCACGTCGGAGCACGGCTCGCCCGTGGCGAGCGTCACCATCGCGGGATGCGTCTCGCCGGGGAACGG
>CAIYQJ010000129.1 GCA_903928275.1 uncultured Chloroflexota bacterium | reverse complement strand
TCCCAGGTGAAGGGTGTCGTAGCCGGAGTACCCGGCGCAGGCGAGGGCGTCTGGCCCGTTCGGGGTCTGGGAACGCTCGCGCGTGAACGCGCGGACGATCGCGAAGCGCTCGGCGAGCATGGGCACCTCGGCATCGGTCTGCGCTCCGAGGTCCGCTCGTCGACACCGATCCGTGACGTCGAGCCCCCAGTCGCCCATGCGGGGCTATCGGGTCGTGCCGAGCATCGACTCGTCGACGTCGCGCTCGAGTGCGCGAGTCAGTCCCTCGAGGTCGCCCGCAGTGATGAGACGCTGCCGTTCGGCAAGGACCCGGCCCACGGACTCCCCGTGGTGCGCGAAGTACTCGGCGAGCGCCTCATGGATGACCTCGGCGGGCGTGCGCTGTTCGAGCCCGGCGATGAGGCGGAGCGGCTGGTGATCGGATGCCAGGATGCGGATCGGCTTGGTCAGGATGGTTGCCATCTGGACACTCCTTCGTGGTGTCACAGTGTTACACCACGTCCACCAGTCGCCAAGGATGCGATCCTCGGCCCGACGAGGTGCGGTCCGCGGTCCCGCGCGGCTCATGGCGGCCCGGAGGATTCCCTCGTGCGGGCGGCGACGCGGTCAGGAGTGGGCGGAGTCGTCGTGGGTCCCGACGCGTCGCCAGGCGACGTGGGTCTCCCCTTGGTGGACCGCGGGCCCGTATTCGAAGGTCGCCCGTCCGTCGTCGGCCCATGTCATCTCGAACACGCCGACAGCAGCCTGGACCCCCTTGACCCGGAGGCCGGGGCGGAACCTTCCGGACGGCAGGTCGGCGACGAACCTCGCGGCGGCCGCCCGAAAGACGGCCTTCTGCTCCGCCGTCAGCCTCGCGAAGTCGCGCCGGAATCGGTCGGCCTGCGAGAAGGTCGGCATGGGTGGCGGTCAGTCGTCAAGCGATTCGAGGAATGCCTCGGGGGACGCCGACGTCGTCACCCGGCCGGCCGCGATGTCCGCGGAGGCCTCGTGCTCACCCTCCTGCCAGCCCGGGGACCAGAACCAGGCCTGGGAGGCATCGATGAGCTTCCTGGGGCGAAGAAGGATCCCGTCGGCCGTGACCTCGATCTCGACCGGGTCGCCCTCCTCGAGATGGGCGGCCTGGCGGACATCCGCGGGGATGGTCAGCTGCCCCTTCGCCCGGATGACCGAGATCGGCATGAGCTCCTCCTCTCCGCGATGGCTGCCTCGAGCTGCCCGACGAGGCGGTCGCGAATGGCGGCATCCTGGACGGCCCATCGGGGTTGCGGTGGACGACGAACGGGTCGTGCATGACCCCCCAATCGCCTTCGTCGATTCGCCGCCAGAGGGATGCCCGTCAACAGGGATGACCACGGGAGATGGCTTCTCGGCAGCGCGCACATTCGGTGTTCGGGGCCACGGTGACCGCGACTCCGACCTCGGACATCGCGATCAGGAATCGCTGGAAGATCGGAGCGAACCGCAAGGGATGCTCCTCGACGACGGTCAGCGGAAGGGTTCCTTCCCACAACGCGAGACAGGGACCTTCATCGTGAGCGCCCGAGTACCGGACGCCGAGGATCCCGGGCGACCCGGGTCGGTCCTCGTAGATCGCACGCGCCCACGATTGGGTCGCCACTCGCGGCTCCGCTCCGCTTCCGAGAGCCGGCAGGGCGCCGATCAGCATGGCGCCGTTGTCTCGGAGATCCTGGACGACGATCGGGCGGGGCGGCTCCAGGGCCGCGACGCTCCAGTGCGAGCAGAGCACCGCCTCCTGTGCGTCTCCGAAGATCTCGACGCCACAGGTCCGAAGTGTCCTGGCCAGGTAGATGATCGACCGACCGGCGGGGCAGACGGCGGGCGCAGACGCCGGTGGGGTGTGGTGGTCCATCCTGTGCTGCGGTCCGAACGTGCGCCGCGCATCTGCCCGAGGCGTTCGATCATCGCGGTGGTAGACGCGAAGCCAGGGGTCCGAGGGCCGCCACGCCCATGTCAGCCCGCCGCGGAGCGGACGGACCGGATCCGGCAGGGAGCGAACCATCGACGGATCAGAACGACGTCAGGTTCCGACAGAGGCCGATGACGCTGTCGAGGCGACCGCGCCGCACCGCCTCGACCGGAGCGAGATCGTCCAGGTCCGCATTCTCTCTCTGCATCCAACCCGACAGCGAGGTGACGCCGCCCGGGAAGCTCTCCGAGAGCTCGCGGATGCCAGGCAGGACGCCGCCCTCGAACTCGGGCGCGAACTGCCAGGCGGGGATGCGCCACTCGCGGCCTTCCTTGAGGCCGACGAGGGCTTGATGGTCCAGGCGACGGCTTACCGCCTGGGGGGTGATCCCAAGGAGCTCCGCGGCCTGGCCCCGCCCGAGACTCTCGGCGATGACCTGGCGCCGGCGATCGGTACCCAGGGCGAGGTCTCGACCCAGCGCCGCGATGTACGCGCTCTCATCCGGCTGCTCGCCAAAGGCGTGATGCACGGGGTCCGCACGCGCGCGACCCGCACGGAGCGCGGCGAGGATCGTGAGCACGGTCGAGCGGGGTACCCGGCGCAACGCCGCCGTCGCCTCGTTGAGCACCTGCGAGTCGCCTTCGGCCGGAAGCGCATCGAACATGGACACACGCTACGCAACCTACGCAACTCTGTCAAGTCGAACGGGACCCCGGGGGACACCTTGCGCGGAAGGGGTGTTGGCTACTGCTGGTCGACGAGCCGGGGTGCCGGCGGCTACTTCCCGCTGCTGCGGAGGGCGCCGGAACGGTGCGAGTCGTGAACGTAGCGGTCCACTCGTCGGCGCAGCGTCGGCCATCCGATGGATGTGGGCCCCGACGCGGGGCCGGATC
>CAIYQJ010000128.1 GCA_903928275.1 uncultured Chloroflexota bacterium | reverse complement strand
TTCGAGATGAGCTCCGATGCCGACTGGCCGTTGCTCGCGCCCGACTCTTCCACGTTCTCATCCTCGAAGTTCCGGACATGGATTCATGTGAAGCCGCTGCCAGCGTGCGTGGATCGCCCTATTCCAGATAGTCCTTGAGCTTGCGGGAGCGGGACGGGTGGCGGAGCTTCCGCAGCGCCTTCGCCTCGATCTGGCGGATCCGCTCGCGGGTGACGTTGAACTCCTTGCCGACCTCCTCCAGGGTCCGGGCGCGACCGTCCTCCAGCCCGAAGCGGAGCTGCAGGACCCGCCGCTCGCGGCCGGTCAGCGAGTCCAGCACCGCCTCCACCTGCTCCTTGAGGAGCTGGTGCGACGCCGCCTCGGCCGGGGCCAGCGCGCTCCGGTCCTCGATGAAGTCGCCCAGGTGGGAGTCCTCCTCCTCGCCGATCGGGGTCTCCAGCGAGACGGGTTCCTGCGACACCTTGATGATCTCGCGGACCTTCTCCGGGGTGACGAGGAGCTCCGGCGTGGACATCGCCTCGGCGATCTCCTCGACGGTGGGCTCGCGGCCCTTCTCCTGGAGGAGCTGCCGGCTCACGCGGATGAGCCGGTTGATCGTCTCCACCATGTGGACCGGGATCCGGATCGTCCGGGCCTGGTCCGCGATGGCGCGGGTGATCGCCTGCCGGATCCACCAGGTGGCGTACGTCGAGAACTTGAAGCCTTTCTCGTAGTCGAACTTCTCGACCGCGCGGATGAGCCCGATGTTCCCCTCCTGGATGAGGTCGAGGAAGCTCATGCCGCGGCCGATGTACTTCTTCGCGATCGACACGACGAGGCGGAGGTTGGCGCTCGTGAGCTGCTCGCGCGCGTCGCGGCCGATGACGACGATGACGCCCTTGCGGTGCGCGAGCTTCGTGTTGCTCGGGACCTCGGGGTCGTAGCCGAGGTGCTTGAGCAGGTCGGCCTCGCTGCCGGCATCGATCCAGCGCCGGAGCGCCGGGACGGCCACGACATCGCGGGTCCAGTCGTACACCGCGCGGAGGCCGACGTTGTCGCGCGCGTCGAGGTTCGTGGTGTGGACCGAGATGTACGACCAGTCGAGCAGCGTGAGGAACGCGTCGAGCGACGCGTCGGGGACCTCGGAGGCGAGCGAGGCGTTGTAGGCGGCGACGAGCTCCTTCCCCTTCTTCAGCTGCGCCTTCGCGTCGTCCGTCTGGGCCTCGCGCGAGGCCTTCGTCAGCTTGAAGTCGGGCGTCGCGCTGATCAGGTCGCGGGCACCCTCCCACCCGATCCCCGTCCGCACCATCCGATGCGCTTCGTCGCCGTACGGCAGCTGGTGCTGGCGCTTGGCGGTCCGGGTCTTCCGCTCGGTGTCGTGGAGGGTCCACTCGTGGAGGCTCACGAGGGCCTTCCACGGCTCCTCGGCCATCTGCTCGCCGAGCTCGATCGCCTTCGCGAGGACGACCTCCTCCTCGGCGGTGAGCAGGGCGACCTTCCCGATCTCCTTCAGGTACATCCGGACCGGGTCGTCGATGCCGATCATGTCGGCCGAGAGGGCCTCGAGCTCTTCGGCGGTGGGCTCCTCGAGCTCCTTCGCGTCGAGCTTGGCCGGCGCGTCCACGGGCGGCCGCGCATCCGCCGCGATCCCCTGGGCCACGATCTCGATCGAGCTGTCGAGCACGTCGTCCGCCGACGGCTCGGGAGGGAGCTCGGAATCGGACTCGAGGTCCACCACGACGTCAGGGCCGCTGCCGCCGGCTTCGCCGGTGAACGGGTCGGGTGCGTCGGGACCTCCGAGCTCGCCCGCGATGGCGATGTCGATCGGCACGTCCTCATCGACGGTGGAGACGCGCACGCCGATGACGGCCGCCTCCACCGGATCTCGCCGCCTCCG
>CAIYQJ010000127.1 GCA_903928275.1 uncultured Chloroflexota bacterium | reverse complement strand
GACTACGTGGTCGCGGCGCTGAGCTGAGGCCGGGCGGCCGGGCGGGCGGGGAGCCGACGGGGGCGATCGGGCGACGCGCCGGCGTCAGCGACGCGGCAGCACGCGCGCGTGCGGGCCCGTGGGGCGCCGGATAGCGCCCGGGGCGCTGGTATCCGGCACGGCCGGGGCGCGGCGGGCGGACTGCAAGCGGGTCCACCGCCGCGCATCGTCCCCGACGATCACCGGGGGCGATCAGGTCCTCAGGGGCAGCGCAGTGCCCTGATCGATGCGATCCGGAATGGCGCCAGCGTGGATAGCAGCGCCCCGGACGCTATATGGGAGGATCGGCCCGGCCGCCGTCACCCCGCGTCGAGGGTGCCCCCTTCTCGCGGCGTCGCTCGCGGACCAGCCAGGCGGTACCGCTGACCCCGACCAGGGCCACCCCGACGACGAGCGCAGCCGGGCCGAGGCTCGTGTCCGGCCCGAGCACGAACACGCCGACCCCGACGAGACCGATGATGAGGAGAAGGACGCGCATCCCGGGCACTCCGAAGCGGGTCCAGGCAGGCCGACGAGCGGCGGTCGTGCCTGAGTCTACGCGCCGACCGCCGCGCATCTTCCCGGGGACTGCCGATGCCACCCGGGTCGCCGGATATCGCCCCGGGGACTGCGGCGGGGGCCGGTGTCGCCGGATAGGACCTCGGGGTCGAGTCCGCCGATCGTCAGGCCGGTCCCCGTGCTCGAGGGCTGGCGGCGCGTGGGGTCCGGACCTCGCAGCCGGTCCCCGGGGTCGTATCCAGCGTCGCGCTCCGAGCCGCCGCCGTCGCTACAGGATCTTGCTGAGGAACGCCTTCGTCCGCTCGTGCTGGGGCGCGGTGAAGAAGTGCTCCGGTGTCCCTTCCTCGATGATCCGACCGTCGTCCATCATGACGACGCGGTCCGCCACCTCGCGGGCGAAGCCCATCTCGTGGCTGACGACGATCATCGTCATCCCCTCGATCGCGAGCTCCTTCATGACGTCGAGGACCTCGCCGATCATCTCCGGGTCGAGGGCGCTCGTGGGCTCGTCGAAGAGGAGCAGCGCCGGCTTCATCGCGAGAGCGCGCGCGATCGCCACGCGCTGCTGCTGGCCGCCGGACAGCTGTGAGGGATAGACCGCTTCCTTCATGGAAAGGCCCACGCGGGCGAGGAGCGCACGGCCGGTCGTGACCGCCTCGTCCTTCGGCACGCCGCGGACCTTCATCGGCGCCTCGGTGATGTTGTCGAGCACGGTCATGTGCGGGAACAGGTTGAAGCGCTGGAAGACCATCCCGATCTCCTGGCGCTGCTTCGCGATGTTGCGCTCCTTGTCCTCGACGAGCTTCCCGCTCTCCTCGCGGTAGCCGATGAGGTGCCCGTTCACGAAGATCCGGCCCTTCTGGATCTTCTCCAGGTGGTTGATGCACCGGATGAACGTGGTCTTGCCGGAGCCCGAGGCGCCGATGACGACGACGACCTCCCGGCGCTTCACCGTCAGCGAGACGCCCTTGAGGACGTGGAGCTTGCCGAACCACTTCTCCACTGCGGTCGCCTCCACGACCGTGTCCGTCTCCGGGCGCGGCAGTCCGCCGATGGCGTCGAGGATGTTCACGCTCATCAGTGGCCCCCGCTGCTGGGCACTTCGACCTCGGCGGTCCCGGTCGTCCGACGCGCGAACCCGAACATGCGGCTCCAGAACGAGGCCTGCTGGCCGCCGGCCTGGCTCACGCCGAGCCGTCGCTCGATGACGCCCTGGATCGCGCTCCAGATCGTGGTGAGGGCGAGGTAGTACAGCGCGACGCCGAGGAACGCCTCGAACGTCTTGAAGCTCGCGGAGTTCGCGGCCTGCGCCACGCGGAAGATCTCCTCCACGGCGATGACCGAGAGGAGCGACGTCGTCTTCAGCATGTTGTTGAACTCGTTCCCGAGGGGGGGGATGATGACGCGGAGCGCCTGCGGGAGGACGATCCGCATCATCGTCAGCCGATACGTCATGCCGAGCGACTTGGCCGCCTCCGTCTGTCCGGGGTCGATCGAGAGGATGCCGGCCCGGACGATCTCGCTCATGTACGCACCCTCGTTCACCGAGAAGGCGACGATGCCGGCGAGGACCGCCCCCTTGATGTCGAGCCCCACCAGCCCCACGTGGTTCGGGAACAGGTCGATCCCGCCGAACAGGTATGGCGTGCCGAAGTAGACGAGGAACAGCTGGACGAGGAGCGGCGTCCCGCGGAAGAACCAGACGTAGAGGCCGCTGATTCCGCGCAGGACCCGGCTGCGCGACATCCCGGCCAGCGCAGACAGGACGCCGAGGACGACGCCGACGGCCTGGGCGATGACCGCGACATAGATCGTGATCGCCAGGCCGCCGAGGAGGGCTGGGGACGGCGGAAAGACGAAGTGGATGAACCAGCCGATGTCGAACTGGAAGGAGCTGTTCGCCGTCGCGACGAAGGGGAGCAGGTTCACCGCATCATCCTTCTAGCGGCAAGGTGGACGGATCGGACCCGACCCGTCCACCTTGCGATCGCCCAGGGCGCGATGGAGAAGGCTACTTCAGGAACACGACCGCGTTCGTCATGCCCCACTTGTCGACGATCGACTTCATCGAGCCGTCGGCGTACATGGCGTCGAGGGCGGCGGTCACGGCGGCCTTGAGCGCCGTCTCGTCCTTGCGGACCGCGATGCCGATCGGGATCGGCGAGATGGGGGTGCCCGCGACCTCGTACTTGCCCGCGTTCGCCGGCTGCGCGTTGTAGTAGGCGACGACGGGCGAGTCGGTGGAGAACGCGTCGACGCGGCCGAGCGCCAGCTGCTGGAAGGCATCCGTGTCGGCCTGGAACGTCTGGATCTCGATCGGCGCCTTGCCGGCGGCCTTGAGCGTGACGTTCTCGGCGTCGAGCGCGTCCTTGTTCGTGGTCCCGAGCTGGACGGCGACGGTCTTGCCCGACAGGTCCTGGAGGGTCTTGATGTTCTTGGGGTTGCCGACGGGGACGAGGATGCCCTGGCCGACCTTCAGGTAGTCCACGAAGTCGACCTGCTTGGCCCGCTCGGGCGTGTCGTTCATCCCGCTGATGATCAGGTCGCACTTCTTGGCCGTGAGCGCCGGGATGATCCCGTCGAAGCCGGTGTTGTCGATCTCGGTCGTCACGCCGAAGCGCTTGCCGATCTCCGTCGCGATGTCGACGTCGGAGCCCTGGGCGGTCGTGCCGTCGGCCGCGTAGAACTCCTCCGGCGGGTACGAGACGTCGACGCACCACACGAGCTTGCCGGCCGCCTTGATGGCGTCCGGCACGGCGATCGCCGCCGCGCTCGGAGCCGCCGCGGACGGAGCGGCCGCGCTCGGAGCTGCCGCGGAGGGAGCCGCGGTCGGAGCGGGCGTCGCAGCGCTCGAACACGCGCCGACGAGGAACAGGACGGCGCCCGCCAGTGCGGCGGCGCGCGGGATGGACACGCGCATGAATACCTCCTCCGTGCCGCGGTCCTGCGTCCGGCCCGGTGGAGGGCGCGCGACGAGCCGTTCGGCACCGGCGGAGCCTACCGCGCCGTGCTTGCGCTCGCAACCTCGACCACCGCGCCCGACGCGCGGGGCGCGGTATCCTCCGTCGATGGCTCCCCAGCTAGCCCGCTCCGTCGCGCTCGCCGAGCTCCACTGCCATCTCGGGGGCGCCGTGACGCCCGCCATCATGTGGGGGATCGCGCACGCCCAGGGCATCCGGCTCCCGACGAAGGACTACTGGCAGTTCCGGGACATGATCACCGTCTCGAGCCGGCGCGGGCGCTCGTTCGACGGGTACCTCGAGCTGTTCCACTGGACCGAGCTCATCCAGTCGTCGCCGTTCGCGGTGGAGCGGTCGGTCTACGAGGTGGTCGGTGGCGCGTACCGGAAGAACAACGTCACGACGGTGGAGCTGCGCTTCAACCCGATGAAGCGCAACCGCGGCGGCGAGCAGGACCTGGACCACATCGTGGCGGCGGCGGTCCGCGGCATGGACCGTGCCACGCTCGAGTACCCGGTGAAGCCGGGCCTCATCCTCTGCCTGGACCGCACCTTCCCGTTCGAGCTCAACGAGATCATCGCGGAGAAGGCGATCGCGTGGCGCGACCGCGGCGTCGTGGGCGTGGACATCGCCGGTCCCGAGTCCGCGTCCTTCCGGCCGCGCGACTACGCGCGCCTGTTCCGCCGGGCGCGCGGGTTCGGGCTCGGGCTCACGGTCCACACGGGCGAGTCCGGGCCGGTGGAGGAGATCGCGGAGGTCGTCGAGGAGCTGGAGCCGGACCGCATCGGGCATGGCGTGAAGGCGGCGTACGACCCGCGGACGATGGCGATGATCCGCGACCGCGGCATCGTCCTGGAGACCTGCCCCACGTCCAACATCAACACGCGGGTCGTGTCCGGCTGGGACGAGCTGCGCTGGATCTACGACACGTTCCGGCGGAACGAGGTCCGGTTCACGGTCAACACCGACGGGCCGGAGATGCTCAAGACGTACATCCGCGACGAGATGGCCACGCTCGGTCGCCTGGGGATCCTCACGCTCGCGGAGCAGGAGGAGGCCGTCCGGACCTCGCTCGCCGCGTCGTTCGTCCCGAACGTCGGGGACACCCGGCTGCCGCACCTGGAGCCGGCCACGCGCGAGGAAGTGGAGCGCGAGGAGGCCTGACGGCCACCCGCCTCCCGGTCAGGGGCCGCCCGCGGCCTTGCCGAGCGCCGTCCGCAACGCGGCGACGAAGCCCGGTCCCCACGGGCCCTGGCCCGCCGCCACGTACGGCGCGCTGTCCACGGCCTCGTAGGCGGACCGGTCCGTGACGTACGCGGCGGAGCACGCGTCCACGTTCGAGCGGAGCTTCTCGTACGACGCGGCGTTCGCGAAGATGTAGAGGTGCACCGGGACCGGGGTCGCCTGGTCCACCCCGCTCGCCCGGAGGCTGATCGCCGGGCCCACGAGCTTCGGGTCGGAGCAGCCGGCGTCGCCCGTCCGGACCTGGTCGACCGAGATCCCCTCGGCTGCGAGGAAGCTCACGATCCCGGCGAAGTCCGCCGGCGTCGGCGGCGGAGGCGTGTCCGCGAGCGCCTTGCATCCCGCGGCCGTCATCGCGAACACCAGGCAGAGCGCGACCGGACCGATGAGCGCCGTGAACCGGCCGGGAGCGGGATGGCGGAGCATGGCCCGAGGCTAGCACGCGCGACGCGGCCCGTCGTCCGTCGCCATGTCGACCGCGCCGAGAACCCCGGTGGTCGGATCCCAGCCACTCGCGATAGACTCTCTCGGCACCAACGACCCGCTGACGCACCTTCGCGCGCGTGTCGGTGCCCCAGGAGTGCCGTGCCCGAGATCCGTCCGTTCCGTGCCCTCCGGTACGACCCCGAGGTCGTCGGCGACGTGGCGCGCGTCGTCGCGCCTCCCTACGACGTGATCTCGCCGGCACTGCGTGCGGCCCTTGCGGCGCGGAGCGCGCGCAACGTGGTGCGCATCGACCTGCCGGTCACCGAGCCGGCCGACACGGACCCGGACGACAGGTACCGACGCGCCGGTCATCTCTACGTCTCCTGGCGGAGTGACGGCACGCTGCGGAAGGACCCACGGCCCAGCATCTACGCGTACGAGCAGACGTACACGGTCCCGGGGTCGGACGTCACGCGTCTCCAGCGCGGGTTCTTCGCTCGCCTCCGACTCGAGCCGTTCGGGCCGGACAGCGGGATCCGTCCGCACGAGCGGACGCTCGCGGCTCCCAAGGAGGATCGGTACAAGCTCACGCGCGCCACCGGCGCGAACCTGAGCCCGATCGTCGCGTTGTACGAGGAGCCGTCGGGGCGCGCGGGACGCCTGCTCGCACAGGTCGCGGCCCGTCCCGCGGCGCTCGACATCATGGACGACGACGGCGTCCGCCAGCGGCTGTGGCCGGTCGCGGCGGACGGGACGGAGACCGGTCCGGCCGACCAGCTCATCGCTCTCGCGGGCGCTGCGCCGGTCACGATCGCGGACGGCCACCACAGGTATGAGACCGCGCTCCGGTACCGGAACGAGCGTCGGCGGGGGGCCGCGTCCGAGTCGGACCCGGCGTACGACTACGTCCTCGCCCTGTTCTTCGAGTCGAGCGAGGAGCTCGCCGTGCTCGCCACGCATCGGATCGTGCGCGGACTGGGCGATCCGGCCTCCGCGGCTCTCCTCGACGCCTGTGGGTGCTGCTTCGAGGTCGAGCGCGTGGAGGATGCCGTCGCACTCGCGGCGTCGTTCGCCCCGGCGGCCGTCGGCCGGGGCGGTGAGGGCCGGCTCGGACTCTGGACGCGCGCCGGAGGCGCCATCCTGCGGGCGCGGCGCGACGCTCTCGAGCCGCTGCTGCCCCCGGGCGGTGAGGCGCTCCGCCGGCTCGACGTGACGGTCCTCCAGGCCGCGCTCGAGGCCCTGGCGGGGATCGATCCGGCCGCGATAGCCGCGGGCGAGCGCGTGGCGTACACGAAGTCCGCGATGGAGGCCATCGAGGCCGTCTCGAGCAGGGCGGATGGCGCCGACGCGGCGTTCCTCCTCGAGCCGACGCCCGTGGCAGAGATCGCGGCGGTCGCCGCGGCCGGTGACGTGATGCCGCAGAAGTCGACGTACTTCTATCCCAAGGCCCTGACCGGCCTCGTGATCAACCCCTTCGAGTGGTGAGATGACGGACACCGACACGCAGGCCACGGCCAACGAGATGGCGGAGCTCGACCAGCCGCTCCGGCTTCCCGGGCGCCCGGGGTTGGCGAACCCCGATGGACGGCCGGTGCGCAAGGACGAGATCTCGATCCCGGAACGCGGCCTCCACATCGAGTCGTGGCTGCCAGAGCGCCGCTCGCGGCGCAAGCCGCTGCTCTTCGTGCACGGCGAGCTGGCCGGGTCCTGGCTGTGGGAACGCTACCTGGGCTACTTCGCTCGACGCGGGTGGGAGGGCCACGCCCTCAACCTGCGGAACCACTACTGGTCTCAGACGGCCGACCCGGCGCGGCTCTCGTTCGTCACCTACACGGATGACGTCGTCGCCGCCACGGAGCGCCTCGGTGCCGGCACGGTCCTGTTCGGACACGGCATGGGAGCGCTGCTCGCGCTCAAGGCTGCCGAGCGCCTCCCCGTCGCCGGGCTCGTGCTCATCGCGCCGCACCTGCCGCGAGAGATCAGGGTCGCCCCCAAGCCGCACGAGGTCCGCGACATCCCGCCCGCGTACGGCCAGGCCATGCTCGGGTGGGACACGCTGCCGGAGCGCCTGCAGCGCGAGCACCGTGACCTCACGCTCAATGACATCGTGCGCATCAAGCACCTCCTCGGGCAGAAGCCCCGCGAGGCCGGGGCCGCTCGACGCCAGGTCCTCCAGGGCGTCGCCGTCGACCGTCGTCATCTCGAGGGGCTGCCGATGCTCGTGGTCGGCGCGGGGCTCGACCGGTACGTGGCCGAACCGCAGGTGGACCGCCTCGCTCAGTGGCTCGGCGCGCAGTACGAGCCGTTCGGGGCGCACTCCCACTACGGCCTCGTGCTCGGCGAAGAGAGCTACCAGCAGGTCGCGAACGCCATCCGGGAGTTCCTCGAGGAGCACCACCTGTGACCGCGCGGTCGCTCGTCGCCGGTCGCCCGCGCCGGCGGGGCTGACCCGCCACACGGCGTTTGGCGTCAGCGGGGTCGTCTGCTATCCTCACCTGCGGTCCACCGACCCGTGCCGCATTCGTCTAGAGGCCCAGGACACCGCCCTCTCAAGGCGGAGACCATCGGTTCGAATCCGATATGCGGTACCACATCGAATCACCCTGACGCCCCCGGACCGCGCCCCGGGGGCGTCCTCTTTGCGTAGACTGCGGTGGCGCCGGACCTCGCGAGCCCCCGGCCCGGGCCACCGACCACACCCTGATCGGAGCGTGCATGCGCCCCCAGCCCCCGCGTCGCCTTGTCATCCTCACCGAAGGCCAGTGGGACGTCCACCACGCCAAGACGGCCATCGGCGTCATGCGCTACGGCCGGGACGCGTCCGTCGTCCTCCTCGACTCGTCGATCGCCGGTCGCAACGTGTCCGACTGGCTGGGCCCGGGCTTCGACGTGCCCGCCGTCGCGACGCTCGACGAGGCGCTGGCCTTCCGGCCCGACGCGCTGCTCATCGGGATCGCGCCCACCGGCGGCAGGCTCCCCGAGGAGTGGCGCGAGACGATCGTCGCGGCGCTGCGCGCCGGGCTTGACGTGCTCTCGGGCCTGCACACGTTCCTCGGCGACGACCCGGAGCTCGCCGCGGCAGCGCGCGAGGGAGGGGCGGCGATCGTCGACTATCGCCGTGTCCCCGATCGGCTGGAGACCGCGGTGGGCCGGCAGCACCGTCCCGGCTCGCGGGTGATCCTCACCGTGGGGTCGGACTGCGCCATCGGGAAGATGACGGTCGCCCTGGAGCTGCGTCGCGCGGCGCTCGAGGCGGGCCTGTCGGGGGTCTTCGTGCCGACCGGGCAGACGGGGATCATGATCGAAGGCTGGGGCGTGTCGGTGGACCGCGTCATCGCCGACTTCGTCCAGGGCACGTGCGAGTGGCTCGTGGAGCAGGGCGAGGCGATGGGGGACTGGGTCTTCGTCGAGGGCCAGGGGTCGATCGACCACCCGGCCTACTCCTCGGTCACGCTCGGCCTCATCCACGGCTGCACGCCGCACGCGATGGTGCTCGTCCACCGAGTCGGGCTGACGGAGCACGACTTCGACCACCTGCCGGGCGCATCGTTCCCGATCAAGCCGCTCACCGAGCTCATCCCCGTCCACGAGATGATCGCCGGATTGGTGGCCCCTTCGCGCGTCGTCGCGATCGCGCTCAACACGCGCGAGGTGCCGGACGAGGTCGAGGCTCTCCGGATCATCCGCGATACCGAGGCGGAGACCGGTCTGCCCACGGACGACCCGGTGCGCTTCGGGCCGACCCGGCTCTTCGAGGCGGTGCGCGCCGCCCTCGAGGGGGCGCCGCGATGACCGGCTCCATCGTCACGGCCGGCCCGCTGTCCCTGGCCGCGTCCACCCTCGAGATCCCCTTCCGCGACCCATTCCGGATCGCACGCGCCCTCGACGGGATCGGGGCGGTCACCGTCATCGCCGAGGTCGCGGATGCCGACCTGCCGCGCGGACCGTCGACGTCGGGGGAGGCCGCGGGGACCGGGGGGATCAGGGGGGCGCGCCGGACCGGCGAGACCGGCGCCGCCCGCGACCTCACGGGACTCGGCGAGGGGTTCCCCGACGCGTACTACGGCGAGACAGACGCGACCGTCCATGCGGTGCTGCCCCTGCTGCTCGCTGCGACGATCCCGGTGTGGGACCGGGTCCGGGTCGCCGTCGGCGCCGGCGATGCCACCGCCGCTCGACGCGCCCTCGACGACGCCTCCGACGCGATGGACGACGCGCTCCGGCACAACGGTGCAGCCAAGTGCGCCGTGGACATGGCGCTCCGCGACCTCGCGGCCCGTGCGCTGGGGATCCCGCTCCACGAGCTCGAGGGTCTCTCGGCGGTGATCCCGCCCACGGACTTCACGGTCGGGATCGACGAGCCCGACGTCGTCGCCGCCCGTGCCGCCCGTGCCGCATCCTTCCCGTTCCTCAAGGTCAAGGTCGGGGGACCGGCGGACCTCGAGACGCTCGAGCGCGTCCGCGCCGTCTTCGCCGGCCCGATCCGGGTGGACGCGAACACCGCGTGGGACCGCGACGAGGGCGCCCGGTTCGTGCCCGACCTCGTCCGCCTCGGCGTGGAGCTCATCGAGCAGCCGTTCCCCGCGCATCGGATCGCGGACCTCGCGTGGCTCCAGGAGCGGTCCGCCCTCCCCATCGTGGCCGACGAGAGCGCGGTGACCATCCTCGACCTCGATGGCCTCGTCGGCGCGGTGGCCGGCGTGAACGTGAAGCTCGCCAAGTGCGGCGGCGTGGGACCCGCGCGACGGATGCTCGCGCGCGCCCGTGAGCTCGGCTTCCGGACGTTCCTCGGCTGCATGGAGGAGACGAGCGTGGGGATCGCCGGGTCGGCCGCGGTCGCGTCCCTCGCGGAGTGGGTGGACCTCGATGGCTGCCTGCTCCTGGCGGACGACCCCTTCGAAGGTCTCGAGCTGGGCGCGGATCATCGCTGGGTCCTCACCGACGCGCCCGGTCACGGCGTCCGGCGTCGGGGCTGATCGCCGACGGTCCACACCCGCCCGGGCGTCCGTCCACCGCCGCGCGAACCCTGTGGACAAGTCGCGTGCGAGTCCGTGGACAACGCCCTTCCGCCTCCTACGTATTTCGACGTAGCATCGGAGGAACGCCGTGACGGGCCCCACCGGTATCACCGGGCCCGTCTGCGCGGCGAGGGGGAGAGGGACGGAAGGGCTTTCGCTTCGGCGTGCGCGCATGCGCGTGCGCCGAGGCGGGTGCCATGCTCGCGGAGAGGGAGGTCGTTGCGTGGCGGTCGCTTCGCTCGATGGGGTCACGGCGGCCCCGGAGATCGCGATCGAGTTCGTGCGCTTCTGCTGCGGACGGCGGCGCGCGGCCTGGCCGGAGATCTACGACGAGATGTGCGCCGTGGCGCGCCGTCGCCTGTTCCGCGGGTG
>CAIYQJ010000126.1 GCA_903928275.1 uncultured Chloroflexota bacterium | reverse complement strand
TGGTCTGATCTTGGCAGGTCTTGGTAGTGTTCACGCTGTCGAGGAAGTCACTAGTTGGAGCGGCCACCGGCTCGCCCGGCGGGGCGTCCGTCGCGGACGCTCCGTCCCCGGCGCGCGCCGGCAGCTTCCGCGTGAACCAGAGCGCGAGCACCGCGAAGAACGCCACCGCGCCGAGCGCGTTCTGCAGCGCCCCGAGCTGCGCCTCCCCGTAGTCCTGCGCGACGGCCGCGGCATCGGCGGCGGACATGCCGGCCTGCGTCGCGATCTGCTCGGCCTGCTCGACGGAGACCATCTCGAGGCCCTTCGACGTGGTCGAGGCCACGATCTGCGACGCCACGTCCGGCGGGATGGCCGGGTTCGACTGGACACGGTCCACGAACCCGTGGGTGAGGCCCGCGAGAAGGATCGCGCCGATGAGCGCCGTCCCGAACGACGCGCCGAGGTTCTGCGCCGTCCCCTGGAGCCCGCCCGTCTCGTTCGTCCGCGACGGATCGACCGACGACATGATCACGTTGCCGAGCTGCGACGCGAGGAGCCCTGCCCCCGCTCCGAAGACCGCGAGGCCGAGGGAGAACGGCACCGTGTCCAGCGCCACCTCCATCGAGGAAAGGATGATCCCCGCCCCGGTCGCGAGCGCGACGAAGCCGATCTGGCTGACCCGCTTGACGGACCTGCCGGCGGCGAGCCGCGGTCCGGCGAGCGCCGCGACGAGCATCATCGCGGACATCGGGACGATCCGCAGCCCCGTCTCGAGCGCGTTGAGGCCGAGGACGATCTGGAGGTACACGGGCAGGACGAAGAACGTCCCGAGGAGGACGAACTGGTTCATGAACAGCGTCGACAGTCCCGCTCGCAGCACGACGACCTTCAGGAGTGCGAGGTCGAGGAGCGTGTCGAGCCCGCGCCGCTCCCGGCGCTCGGTCCACGACGCGAAGGCCCAAAGGAGGCCGAGGCCGCCGAGGATGAGGAACGGCACGGCGGAGAACCCGAGCGGCGTGATCGCCACGCCGGCGATCGCGAGGGCGCCCCGAGGCTGGATCCAGCCCCACGAGCTGCTCATGAGGACCGCGAAGACGATGAGCGAAAGCCCCATCGCCGACAACGCCGCGCCGACCGGATCGAGGTGGGGCGGGTCCGCCGGGCGAGGGCTCTGCTTCATGCGGTGGCGGAGCAGGAGGATCCCGATGACGGCGACCGTCTCGCCGGCGAACACGAGCCGCCAGCTGAACGTCGTCGTCACCCAGCCGCCGATCAGGGGGCCGGCGGCCACCGCGGAGGCCGCGACCCCGCCCATGATCGCGTAGGCGATGGCTCGGTCCCTGCCCTCGTAGTTCGCGGCGATGAGGGCCGCCACGGCGGGCATGACGAGCACTGCGCCCAAGCCCTCGACGAGGGACCAGCCGAGGAGGAGGACCGCGAGGTTCGGGCTGAGGGCCGTCGTGAGCGAACCGACGCCGTAGACGGCGAGGCCGATGGCGAACGCCCGGTCGCGTCCCCAGATGTCCCCGATCTTGGCGCCCACGAGCATGAACGCGGCCATGACGAGCGTGTAGGCCGTGATCGCGAGCTGGACGCCCTGGACCGTCGTGTGCAGGTCGGCGACGATCTGGGAGATCGACACGTTCATGACGGACGAGTCGAGGACCATCACGAACTGCGCGGCCGCGAGGATGGCGATCGCCGACCACTTGCTCATGTGCGACTCCCTCCGGCTCGCTCCGCGGGACCCGGCCCCCGGGACGACCGGCGGTGAGCGTAGCATCGCGACGGGGGCCGGGGACCCCGACTCTCGGGCGGAGGTCAGCCCGCGGCCCGCTCCGTCGCGGTGCCCGGGCTCGGGAACCGGATCCGTTCCTGGGAGATCGCGACGCCGAGGAGCACGACCAGTGCCCCGACCGGCTCGTGCCACGTGATCGGCTCCGAGAGGAAGACCGTGCCCACGACCACCGCCACGAGCGGCGTGAGGTAGGTGACGGTGCTCGCGGTGGTGCTGCCCGCGACGGCCACGATCCGGTAGTTGATGGCGAACGCGACGCCCGAGCCGAGCACGCCGAGGCAGACCGTCCCGAGCAGAGCGTCCGGGGTGGGCACGGTCCCGGGGCCGGACGCCAACGCGGCGAGCGGAAACAGCACGATCGCGCCGATCGCCAACTGGCCGGTCGCCATCGCGATCGGTCCCCCGGGCAGGTCCGAGAGATACCGCCGGATGTACGGGAAGGCGATCCCGTAGCAGCAGATCGCGACGATGCACGCCCCGATCCCAGGGACGTCGCCAGCACCGAGGCCCTCCCAGGCGCCGATGACGACGAGGACGCCGACGAACCCGATCGCGAGGCCGGCGATCCGCTCCCGGGTCACCTGCTCCTCCCGGAACGCGACGAGGACGACGACGAGAAGGTGGCCACAGGTCCGGCGATCGCGCGGGAGGCGGCGGCGCGTGGCGACGAGGATGACGAGGAGCGCCGCGGCCCCGAGCGCCGTGCGCACGAACGCGACCTGGACGGGCGAGAGGAACGTGAGCCCGAGCTTGATCCACCAGAAGGAGCAGCCCCAGATCGCCGCGAGCAGGACGAACCAGGCCTGCCACGGGATCCGGGGCCGGGCGCCATCAGCCACGCGGGCGGGCCGCGCGCTCGTGGGCGAGGAGCCACGCCTTGCGTTCGACGCCGCCGGCGTAGCCGGTGAGGCGGCCGTCGCTGCCGACCACGCGGTGGCACGGGATCACGATCGAGACGCGGTTGCGCGCCACGGCCGAGCCCACGGCGCGCGCGGCGCCGGGCCGACCGACCGACCGGGCGAGCTCGGCGTATGTCACGGTCTCGCCCGTCGGGATCCGCCGGAGCGCCGACCACACGCCGAGCTGGAACGATGTCCCGTCCAGGTCGAGCGGCACGTCGAACGCGACGGAACCGTCGGCGAAGTACGCGTCCAGGGCGACGCGGACGGGCGCGAACGCGGCGGGATCCTCGCGCCACGCCGGACCCACGGCCGGCCCGCGCCGATGGCCCGGCAGGTAGAGGCCGCGAAGCGCGACGCCACCGGGGCTGCCTCGCCCGTCGCCGCTCGTGCCACCCTGCGGGTCAGCGTCCGCCTCGGCGACGAGGAGCAGGTCGCCGACGGGGCTCGGCACGTGCGCGAAGAGCGTCGTCATCGCCGCGTCCGGTCGGCGTCGGCGACCGGGTGGTCCTCCGCGCCCCAGAGGTGGAGGACGGCGTACGCGCGCCAGGGACGCCACGACTCCGCGAGGGCGGCGACGGCTCGCGGTTCGCCGGGCCCGCCGAGCGCGCGCATCGCACGGAGCACGCCGAGGTCCGTCGGGAGGAATGCGTCCGGATCGCCGAGCGCGCGCATCCGCACGTACGCCGCGGTCCACGGGCCGATCCCGCGGATCGCCCGCAGAGCGCGCTCCGCGTCGTCGCGGTCAACGCCCGGGTCGAGCACGACGTCGCCACGGTCGAGCGCCGCGGCGAGCCCGAGGAGCGCGCGGCGACGTCCGTGGGGCATCGGCAGGTCGGCGGGATCGGCGCCGGCGAGGGCCGCCGGAGACGGGAAGAGCCGCACGACGGTGCCGGACGGCGCCCGGAGAAGTTCGCCGTACCGCGCGGCGAGCCGCTCGGCGATCGTCCGGGCACCCGCGACGGAGACCTGCTGCCCGATGACCGCACGCAGCGCGGTCTCAGCCGGGTCCATCGCGCCGGGCACGCGACG
>CAIYQJ010000125.1 GCA_903928275.1 uncultured Chloroflexota bacterium | reverse complement strand
CCGTCGCGACTGCCGGCGGACGCCGGTGAGCGGCGTCTCGGACGGAGACCGGGGCGGTGATCAGCCCGGCGGCGATCAGCCCGGCGGCGATCAGGCCGGCGGCTCGACGCCGGGGGGCATGCCGGCCGCTCCCGGACCGGCGCCGGCCCCGGCCCGGACGCCCGACGGGCGGGTCGAGATCCTCGCCCTCGTCGGGATCGGCGAGGTCGGCCTCGGGGACGATGTCGGGACGATCGTCGCCGACGCGCTCGCCGCGACGCCCGGCGTGCTGCCCCTGCGCATCGACGACGTGCTCGTCGTCACGCAGAAGATCGTGTCGAAGGCGGAGGGCGCGATCGTGGACCTCCGCGACGTCGACCCGCGGCCCGAGGCGATCGCCTTCGCCGAGCGCTGGGATCGCGACCCACGGCAGCTGGAGGTCGTGCTTCGCGAGGCGGTCCGGGTCGTCCGGATGGATCGCGGCGTCGTCATCACCGAGACCCGACACGGCTTCGTCCTCGCCAACAGCGGCGTCGACGCATCGAACGTCGGCCCCCGGGCCGGCGACATCGTGACGCTCCTTCCCCGGGAACCCGACGCGTCCGCTCGGCGGATCCGCGAGGCGGTGCGCGACCGGTATGGGATCGACGTCGCCGTCATCGTGTCCGACAGCTTCGGCCGGCCGTGGCGCTGGGGGATCGTGGACGTCGCGATCGGCGTGAGCGGCCTTGCCCCTGTCGAGGACCTCCGCGGCGCGCCGGACGCCGACGGCCGCACGATGCGGTCGACGATCCGCGCCACCGCTGACGAGATCGCGTCCGCCGCCGAGCTCGCCCTCGGCAAGACGGCGCGACGCCCGGTCGCGATCGTGCGCGGGGCATGTCCCGCGCGCGCCGAGGGCTCGATCGGCGAGATCGTGATGCCGCGGGCCTTCGACCTGTTCCCGTAGCCGCCGGGCCGCGCCGCCGCGACATCCGTCCGGGCCCCGCGAACGTAGAATCCACGACGTCCGCCATCGATCCCGGTCGCGCGCCGCCATGACGCGCAGAGAGACCGCGGATCGCGGACGCGAATCGAGGGTCCCCGTGAAGATCGGCTTCCAGATCAACCGCTTCGACTGGCCCGGCGGCACCGCCCAGATCGGGCCCCTCCTCGCGCGGTACGTGCGTGGCGCCGACGACGCCGGCTTCGATTCGATCTGGGTCATGGACCACTTCTTCCAGATCCGCGGGATCGGACCGGCGGAAGACCCGATGCTCGAAGGGTGGACGGCCCTCGGGTTCATGGCGGCCCACTCGGCGCGCGCGAGGCTCGGCCTCATGGTCGGCGGCGTCCACTACCGCCAGCCGGGCCTGTGGGTGAAGGCGGCCACGACGCTCGACGTCCTGTCGGGCGGCCGGGGCTACCTCGGCATCGGTGCGGCATGGAACGAGGAGGAGTCGCGCGGGCTCGGGTTCCCGTTCCCCCCGCTGGCCGAGCGCTTCGAGATGCTCGAGGAGACGCTCCGGATCGCGCACGCGATGTGGACCGGCGAGCGCGGCACCGAGGAGGCGTTCGACGGCTCCGTCTGCACCGCCGAGCGGCTGCTCAACGTGCCCCAGGCCCTGAGCCGGCCCCATCCGCCCATCCTCATCGGGGGCGGCGGCGAGCAGAAGACCCTCCGGCTCGTCGCGCGCTACGCCGACGCGTGCAACGTGTTCGGCGGCCCGGAGCAGCTCGCGCACAAGTACGCGGTCCTTCGCGAGCGGTGCGATGAGGTCGGCCGGGCGTATGGCGAGATCGAGCGCACCACTCTCCAGATGGGCCGGATCAGCCCCGACGGAGCCGAGGGCTCGCTCACCCCGGAGGCGTTCGTCGACCATCTCGGCCAGCTCGCGGCGGTGGGCGCCCAGCACGCGATCCTCGGCATCCCGGCGCGCGACGTCGAGGCGTGGATCGACCTGGTCGGCTCGCGGGTCATCCCCGCTGCCCGGGGGCTGTGATCGATCCGGTCGCGACCGCGGGTCGGCGCAGGGTCGTATACCCCGGGGGAGTATGGACGTCATGGTAGATTCCCCGGACGGCGCGGCAGATCCCGCAGCCGCCGGACGAGGGGATGGACGGCGATGACGGACACGACGACCGGTGGGGCGTTCGGCGGGCTCACGATCGACTTCGGAGGCACGGCCGCGGACACCGAGGCGGCGCCGGTCGAAGCGCCCGAAGCCGTCGCCACGGGCGATCCGGTGACCGCTCGCATCGTGATCGTAGGCGCGGGCCCGGCCGGACTCACGTCGGCGATCTACGCGGGACGCGCCGGCCTCGACCCGATCGTGCTCGGTGGTCACGAGCCCGGCGGCCAGCTCATGCTCACGAGCGAGGTCGAGAACTACCCTGGGTTCCCGGAGGGCATCCTCGGGCCGGAGCTCATGGCCCGCTTCCGCGCCCAGGCCGAGCGTTTCGGCGGACGGATGATCGACGAGGCGGTCGACCGGATCGACCTCTCGACGCGCCCGTTTCGGCTGTGGGCGGGCGGCCTCGAGTACCGGGCGGACGCCGTGATCGTCGCCACCGGCGCGTCGGCGATCTGGCTCGGGCTGGAGAGCGAGGAGCGGCTGCGTGGACGCGGCGTCTCCGCGTGCGCCACGTGCGACGGGTTCTTCTTCCGCGACAGGGACGTGGCGGTCGTCGGTGGCGGTGACACCGCCCTCGAGGAGGCGCTCTACCTCACGCGGTTCGCGCGGAACGTGCGGATGATCGTGCGTCGCGACGCCTTCCGGGGCAGCCGGATCCTCCAGGAGCGGGCGCTCTCCGATCCCAGGATCTCGGTCGAGTGGGAGGCGCAGGTCGCCGAGGTCCTCGGGGAGACGAAGGTCGAGGCGCTGCGCCTCCGCGACAGCCGCACGGCCGAAGAACGGACGGTGGCCGTCGACGGCGTGTTCGTCGCGATCGGCCACCGGCCGAACACGGACGTCTTCCGCGGCTGGCTCGACATGGACGAGAAGGGCTACCTGGTGCCGGACACGACCACCGCGTCACGGATCCCCGGCGTCTTCATCGCGGGTGACGTGGACGATCACCGGTACCGCCAGGCGATCACGGCCGCCGGAGAGGGCTGTCGAGCGGCGATCGACGCCGAGCGGTGGCTCGAGGAGCAGGGCGTGCTCACCGCGGACGAGGTCGCGGAGGTCGCGTCATCCATGCCGTGGTGACCGGGTCGGCGGGTCCGCGCCGCTTCGCGATCCTGCCGGCCCTCGGGATCCGCCCCTCGGCCGGCGAGGTCGTCGCGATCGCGCTGGACCAGGCGCTCGACGACGCGGCGGCGCGAGCCGCCCGGGATGGTCGCCCGGTCACCGTGCTCGACGCCGCCTGCGGACGCGTCTCGGCGTTGCGCCCGTTCCGCGCGCGGATCGGGCACCTGACTGGCGCCGACCTCCGCACGCCACCTCCGGGTGCGGTCACGCACCTCGACCGGTTCGTCGACGCCGACCTCTGCACGCAGCCCGACGCCTTCCCTGCCGGGTCGTTCGACGTCATCCTCCTGAGCTTCGCGGTCGAGCACCTCGCGGATCCACCCGCCGCGCTCGCGAACCTCGCCCGCTGGGCACGTCCGGGCGCGACGATCGTGGTCACGACCGTGAACCACCGACACCCGTTCGTGGCCGCGTACCTTGGGCTCCCGGCGCCGCTCCGGGACCGACTCCAGGCCACGGTGAAGCGGGGGCCGGCGGACGTCCACGTCATCGTGGGCGCATGCACGACGCGGCAGGGCCTGTCGCGCGCCATGCGGGCCGCCGGCTGGACGGACGTCCGCATCGGGACGGTCGGCCACCTCGCCCGGGCGTGGGCGCGCACGTGGCCCACCTTCGCGATCGGCATCGCGGGGGACATCCTGGCGTCGGGCGTGCCTGCCCGCAGGTCGACGCTCATCGCCGTGGCGCGCATCCCCTCCGTCCCCGGGGCCTGAGCATGAGCGGGTCTCGCCGAGGCGGCGGGAGCGGGCGGCTCACGCCGCCGGCCGCGCCCGACAGGCCGGTGCCGCGCGAGCGCCGCAACAGCACCGTCCGCCGGATCGCGACGTTCTTCCGGCCGTACCGCGTCCAGGTCGGGGTCGTCCTGTTCGCGATCGTCATCACGAGCCTCCTAGGGCTCATCAACCCGCTGCTGCTCAAGGCCCTGATCGACACCGCGATCCCCCAGAAGGACTGGGCCCTCCTCAACCTGTTCGTGGGGCTGATGATCGTCGTCCCGATCGTCAGCGGGCTCATCGGCGTGGGCCAGGCGTACGTCAACAACGTCATCGGCCAGAACGTCATGCAGGACCTGCGCAACGCGCTGTACGCGCACCTGCAGCGCATGCCGCTGCGCTTCTTCACAGAGACGCGCACCGGCGAGATCCAGAGCCGTCTCGCGAACGACGTGGGCGGGATCCAGGCGGTCGTGACGGACACCGCGGCGAGCGTGACGAGCAACATCGCCGTCGCCTCGAGCACGGTCATCGCGATGATCCTCGTTGACTGGCGCCTCACGATCCTGTCGCTCGGCGTCACTCCGATCTTCCTCGTCCTCACGTACCGCGTCGGGAAGGTCCGCCGATCCGTGAGCGCGGAGACGCAGAAGTCGCTCGCCGACATCAGCGCGGTCACGGAGGAGACGCTCAGCGTGAGCGGGATCCTCCTGTCGAAGACGTTCGGGCAGCAGGCCGCCTCGATCGAGCGGTTCCGCGGGCTCAATCGCAGCCTCGCGGTCCTCCAGATCCGCCAGGCGATGGTCGGCCGCTGGTTCTTCATGATCATCGGGACGGTCTTCAGCATCACGCCGGCGCTCGTCTACTGGCTCGCGGGCTACCTCGCGATCAACAACCCCGCCCACGCCCCCACGATCGGCGACATCGTCGCGTTCACCACCCTGCAGAGCCGCCTGTTCTTCCCGCTCGGCCAGCTCCTCAACGTCCAGGTGGAGTTCGCCGGGGCCCTCGCGCTCTTCGACCGGATCTTCGAGTACCTCGACCTCCGCCCCGACATCGCGGACCGGCCCGGCGCCCGGACGCTCGATCCGGGGGCGATCGGCGGGCGACTCCGCTTCCGCGACGTGTGGTTCGCGTACCCGACGGAGCCGATCCTCGCGACCCACCTCGTGCCGCTTCAGCCGGCGGGCGACACGGCGGGCGAGACGGCGGGTCAACGATTCGGCGATCCTGACTCGGCCGCGGCGGCGGATGCCGCGCCGCGCGCCGCCCTCGATGCCGCGCTCTCGAGCGACGAGGCGACCGCCGAGGCGATGGTCGTCGACGGCCAGGCCGTGGAGGGGGCGCCCGAGGGGGCAGCGATGGTCATCGGGGCCGCGCTCGAGATGGAGGCGGAGGTGGGGCTCGCGGCCGAACGCGCCATGCCGCTCCCCGCCGGCGTCCGTGACGCGGAAGCCGGCGATCGGACGGGCGCGACGGCGGTCGGCCCGGGCGGTGAGGATGGCCCGGAGGGCGACGGCGGGGTGACCGCGCCTGCATCGGCCGCCCGGCGCGTGCGCACCTTCGCGCTCGAGGGCATCGACTTCACCGCGGAGCCGGGACGCCTCGTTGCGCTCGTCGGCGCGTCGGGTGCGGGGAAGACGTCGACGACGTACCTCATCCCGCGCCTGTACGACGTGGACGCCGGGTCGATCGAGATCGACGACGTCGACATCCGCGACGTGACGCTCGAGTCGCTCGGGCGGATCGTGGGGTTCGTCACGCAGGAGACGTACCTCTTCCACGCGACGATCCGCGAGAACCTCCTGTACGCGCGGCCCGCGGCCACGCAGGCGGAGATCGAGGTCGCCGCCCGTGCCGCGGCGATCCACGACCGCATCGCGGAGCTCCCGGACGCGTACGACACGGTCGTGGGAGAGCGCGGGTACAAGCTGTCCGGCGGCGAGAAGCAGCGCATCGCGATCGCCCGAGTCCTCCTGAAGGACCCGCGGATCCTGATCCTCGACGAGGCGACGAGCGCGCTCGACACCGTCAGCGAGCGACTCATCCAGGCGGCGCTCGAGTCGCTCATGACGGGTCGCACGACGATCGCGATCGCGCACCGCCTCTCCACGATCCTCCGCGCGGACACGATCCTCGTGTACGACCGGGGCCGCATCGTGGAGCGGGGCACGCACGACGAGCTCATCGCGCGCGGAGGGATCTACGCACGCCTGTACACGGAGCAGTTCGCGGCTGGCTCCGAGGCCCGGACCGCGGACGCCGGAGCGGCATCGCAGCCGGTGGTTGCATGACTATGCAGGGGTGTGTATAGTCATGCGGCGATGACGGCGATCCAGCACGCTCCGACCAACGCCCGACGGTGGCCCCCCGTGAGAGGCCAGGCGCGCCCGTGAGCGCGGCCGTGGACGCGGCGGACGCGCCGGATCGCCGCCCCATCGCCCTCCCTCGGGACGGCCGCGTCGGAGGCGCTCCCGTGCGCGTCGCGATCGTCGGGGCCACCGGGTACGTGGGCGCGGAGCTCGTCCGCATCCTCCACGACCATCCGGGCGTCGAGATCGTCGGCCTCACGGCGCGCGGCCGGAGCCAGGAGCCCGTGGGCGTCACGCATGTCCACCTCGACGGCACCGACTACGTCGTGGACGCGGACATCCCGGACAGCGATGCCGTCTTCCTCGCGCTCCCCCACTCCGCCGCCGCGGCGCTCGTGCCCGAGCTCACGGCCGATGGGCGGGCGGTGATCGACCTGGGGCCGGACTTCCGCCTGCGGGACGCGGCCGACTACCCGCGGTGGTACGGCTTCGCGCACCCGCACCCGGAGCTGCTGGGCGCCGCCGTGTACGGCATGCCCGAGCTCCACCGTGACGAGCTGCGCGCGCTCGCGGGCGAACGGGTCGCGATCGTCGGCTCGCCCGGCTGCTATCCCACCGCGACGATCCTCGCGCTCGCGCCGCTCGCGCGGGCCGGGCTCGTCGCGGACGTGGTCGTCGACGCGAAGAGCGGGGTCTCCGGCGCCGGCCGCGAGCCGAAGGCGGAGCTCATGTTCGGCGAGGTGAACGAGAGCGTGAAGGCATACGGCGTGGGCGGTCACCGCCATGTCGCGGAGATGGAGCAGGAGCTCGCGTGGCTCGGCGCGTCGGGACCGTTCGCAGACGCGGCGGCGAACCCCGGTGCGCGCGGCGTCGACTTCCTGCCGCACCTCATCCCGATGACGCGCGGCATCCTGTCGGCGTGTCACGTCCGCCCGACGCGCCCCGTGACGCAGGCGGAGCTCGATGCGCTCTACGCCGAGGCCTACACGGATGAGCCTTTCGTCCAGGTTGTCGAGGCGCCGCCGGCGACGAAGCACGTCCTTGGCAGCAATACGTGCCGGGTCCACGTGCGCCTCGACGAGCGGACCGGCCGCGTCATCGCGATCGGCGTCATCGACAACCTCGTGAAGGGCGCCGCCGGGCAGGGCGTGCAGGCCTTCAACATCCTGTTCGGGCTGCCGGAGACGGCCGGGCTCGACCGACTCCCCCTCGTCCCGTGACGTCCGGCGAGGGGGCCCCGAGCGTAGCGGCCGCGCGGCTCGAGGCACTCGGTCGGCTCGCCCCGCACCGGCCCGAGGCCGAGCGCTTCGCGGCGCTGCCGGCCGGGTTCCTCGCCGGGGGATCGGCCGCCGGGATCAAGCGCTCGGGCAAGCCCGATCTCGCGATCGTGGCGACGACCGGCCGGCCGGCCGCCGCGGCGGCGGTCTTCACGACGAACGCGTTCGCCGCCGCGCCGGTACGGCGATCGCGGGCGAACCTGGCGGCCTCGATGCCGTCCGGCGACGGCTGCTACGGCCTCGCGCGCGCGATCGTCGCCACGTCGGGCTCGGCGAACGCCGCCACCGGGCGCGCGGGCGACGTGGACCAGGAGGCGATCTGCGCAGCGGTGGGGCAGGCGCTCGGCTCC
Source organism: uncultured Chloroflexota bacterium (assembly GCA_903928275.1). GTDB lineage: Bacteria > Chloroflexota > Limnocylindria > Limnocylindrales > CSP1-4 > CAIYQJ01. Next base: position 3,688 of record CAIYQJ010000125.1, on the reverse strand, counting down.
GCGCCGGCCGAGGTGCTCGCGCTCTCGACCGGCCTCATCGGGACCCGACTCCCCGTCCCCGTGGTCGTCGCCGGCGTGGCCGCCCTCGTGCCGCGCCTCACGGCCGACGCGGCCGGCCTGGAGGCTGCGGCGCGCGCCCTCATGACGACCGATTCCCGTCCCAAGTGGGCGACGATCCGCCTGGAGCTCCCCGACGCCTCCGGCCGCGGGATCCCGGTCACGGTCAGCGGGATCGCGAAGGGCGTCGGGATGATCCACCCGCGGATGGCGACGATGCTCGCGATCGTCCTGACGGACGCGGCGGCGGACCCGGGGACGCTGCGGGCCATCCTCCGGCGCGTGGCCGCGCGCACGTGGGATCAGCTCACCGTGGACGGCGACACGAGCACGAACGACACGGTCTTCCTCCTCGCGTCGGGCGCGGCTGGCACCGCGGCCCCCGCGGCGGGTTCGCAGGAGGAGACGCGCCTCGAGGCGGCCGTGGAGACCGTCGCCCGGGACCTCGCGCGGCAGCAGGCCGCCGACGGCGAGGGCGCGACGACGCTCATCGTCTGCGAGGTGTCGGGTGCGAGAGACGACGCCGAGGCGCGGGCGGTGGCGCGGAGCGTCGTGTCGAGCAGCCTCGTGAAGGCCGCGGTCCATGGCCGCGATCCGAACTGGGGGCGCATCGCGTCCGCCACGGGGATCGCGCGCCTCGCCGATGCGGCGGTCCTCGAGGCGGCCGGCATGGACGCCGCGACCGCGCGCGACCGGGCCGGCTCCCCGGTCCACTGCGACCCGGACCGGACGCGGATCGCGATCGCGGGGACGGACGTCTTCGCGGGCGTCCCGCTGCCGTTCGACCCGGCGGTGGTCAGCGCCGCCATGGACGCGCCCGAAGTGCTCGTGCGCGTGGATCTCGGTCTCGGCGACGGGTCGGGCGAAGCGTTCGGCTGCGACCTCACCGAGGCATATGTCGTCGAGAACAGCGCGTACTCCACGTGAGGGGATCATGAGCGACATCCTCGTCGTCAAGCTCGGCGGCACGACGATCGCGGAACAGCGGCAGGTCCTCGAGGAGGTCGCGCGGGTCTCGCGGCGGCGTCCGGTGGTGCTCGTGCACGGGGGAGGCAAGCGGATCAGCGAGTGGCTGGAGCGGCTCGGCGTCCCCACGCGGTTCGAGGGCGGCCTCCGTGTCACCGACGCGGCGTCCCTCGAGGTCGCCGCGGCCGTCCTTCGCGGCGTGGTGAACAGCGAGCTGGTCGCCGGCCTGCGGGACCTCGGCGTGGACGCCGTGGGCCTCTCGGGGGTGGACGGCGGCATGCTCGTCGCCGAGCGGATCGAGGGGATGGGCCTCGTGGCGCGGGTCGTGGACCTGCGGCGGGACCTCCTCGACTCCCTGCTCGTCTCCGGCCAGGTCCCGGTCGTCGCGCCTCTCGCCCGTGACGAGGGCGGGCTCGTCTGCAACGTGAACGCGGACGACGCGACCGCGGGGATCGCCGCCGGGCTCGGCGTGCGACAGACGGTCTTCATGACCGACGTGGACGGCGTCCGGGGCGCGGACCGGCAGCGTCTCGCGACGATCGGGAGCGCCGAGGCCGAGGAGCTCATCGCCGCCGGGGTCATCACCGGCGGGATGATCCCGAAGGTGCGCGCGGCGATCGCGGCGGCCGTGGGGACCGGGTCCGAGTCCGCGATCGTCGACGGATCCGCTCCCGACGCGCTCGTCCGGGCGATCGAGGACCCCACGTTCGGCACCCGGATCGTCGGCCGCTCGGCCGGCGCCAGCGCGGGCGCCTGAGATGACGACCGCCGTCGCCGCCGCACCCGGGGCCAAGCGCCTCCGGCAGCGCGCGATCCTCGAGATCGTGGACGCGGGGCCGGTCGGCAGCCAGGACGAGCTCGTCGAGCAGCTCCGGGACCGCGGGCTGGCGGTCACGCAGGCCACCGTGAGCCGGGACATCGCAGAGCTCGGCCTCGCGAAGGTCGCGCGCGAAGGACGGCACGTGTACGTCTCCGGCGACGTGCGCCCGCCGGTCCTCCTCGACGACCGCCTCCGCCGCATCGTCGCGGACATCCCGATCCGGATCGGCCGCAGCGGGCTCACCCTCGTCCTCACGGCGCTGCCCGGGACCGCCTCGGTCATCGCCCAGGCCATCGACCAGTCGGACCTCGACGAGCAGGAGGGGACCCTCGCGGGCGACAACACGCTCCTCGTCCTGTTCGGCGACGAGCCGCGGCTCGAGCGCTGGCGCGCCCGGTTCACCGCTCTGCAGGGGGCGGCCGCGGCGGGACCCGCGACGGCGCCGACGGATCACCCCATCCTGGGCAGCGGCGCCCCCGTCACGCGTGCCGCGGAGCTGGAGGCTCGCAGATGAAGAAGGTCATCCTCGCCTACTCGGGCGGGCTCGACACGAGCGTCGCCGTCGCCTGGCTGCGCGAGCAGTACGACGTCGAAGTCGTGACGCTCACCGTCGACGTTGGCGGCGGGTCGCTCCGCGACGGCGTACAGGCGCGGGCGATGAGCGCGGGCGCGAGCCGGGCGTACGTCGTCGACGCGAAGGAGCGGTTCGTCACGAGCTTCGTGTGGCCCCACCTCCAGGCCAGCGCGCTCTACCAGGGCGTCTACCCGCTCGCCACCGCGCTCGCACGCCCCCTGATCGCGCAGCTCCTCGTCGAGGTCGCGAACCGCGAGGGAGCGGACGCCGTCGCCCACGGCTCCACCGGCAAGGGCAACGACCAGGTCCGCTTCGACGTCGCGGTGCACGCGCTCGACCCGGCCCTCGAGGTCGTGGCGCCGCTCCGCGTCGGCATGGGCCTCTCGCGCGACCAGGAGATCGACTACGCCATCGAGCGCGGGATCGAGATCCCGATCACGAAGTCGTCGCCGTACTCGATCGACGTGAACATCTGGGGTCGCTCGTGCGAGACCGGCGTGCTCGAGGACCCGTGGGCGACGCCACCGCCCGACGCATACGAATGGACTGTGGCGGCAGAGGACGCTCCGGCGGCCAGCGAGATCGTCATCGGATTCGAGGGCGGCATCCCCGTCTCGCTCGACGGCGACAGGGCGGATCCCGTCGCGCTCGTCGCCCGCCTCAACGACCTCGGCGGCGTCCACGGCATCGGCCGCATCGACCACGTCGAGGACCGGCTCGTCGGGATCAAGAGCCGCGAGATCTACGAGACGCCCGCGGCGACGATCCTCCACCGCGCGCACCGGGCGCTCGAGGGCCTGACGCTCACGAAGGACACGCTGCGCTTCAATCGGATCGTCGCGGACGAGCTCGCCCAGCTCACGTATGACGGGCTGTGGTTCAGCGCCCTCCACCGGGACCTGCGCGGCTACTCGGCCTCCTCCCAGCGTGTCGTCTCCGGCGACGTCCGCATGCGACTGGACCACGGCAGCGCGATCGTCGTGGGCCGGCGCTCGCCCCTCTCGCTCTACGACAAGAGCCTCGCGACGTACGACAAGGAGGACGCGTTCGACCACGCGGCCGCCGTCGGCTTCATCGAGATCTTCGGCCTCCCGCTGCGCGTCGAGGCGGCCCGCCACGGCGCCGTCGGCAAGCACCACGGTGCGGCCTGGTCGTGGACGGAGCCGCTGCTCGCGGACCTCCCGACGGACATCGCGGACCCGGATCCTGCCGGGGGCGCCGGCTGACCACTTCGCCGGGGCGCCGTCCACAGGCGCGCGGGTCGACCAGGG
>CAIYQJ010000124.1 GCA_903928275.1 uncultured Chloroflexota bacterium | reverse complement strand
CGTGGAGCACCGCATATCGTCCCGGACGCTCGTATCGCGCCCTGCCGCACCGTGGAGCACCGCATATCGTCCCGGACGCTCGTATCGCGCCCTGCCGCACCGTGGAGCACCGCATATCGTCCCGGACGCTCGTATCGCGGCACGTCGATGCGCTGTGGGCGGGGAAGACGGTGATGAAGCCCCACCTATCGTCCCGGACCATCACTGGGCGCGAAAGGGCTCCATCCGGGGTGCGATCCGGCCGACGGCCGCAGTGCAGAGTGGCGCTCAGGTGGATAGCAGCGTCCCGGACGATCGCTGGGAGGAGGATCCCGGACGCCGGCTCTGGGCGGCTCCCGAAGCAAGGGCCGAACGGTGGCGGCCGCGAGTCCACCGCCGGCCGCGAGGCGCGCCCTCCGCGGAATCCCTCCGCCGCCGGCCGCGAGGTGCGCCTCCGCGAAGTCCGTCCGCCGCCCTCCGCGAGTCCACCGCCGCCGCGAAGTCCCTACGGCACGTGCCCTGACCATGCGCGCGCCTGCGCGCTATCCTCGGCCGCATGACCCGCATCGACCTCCGCTCCGACACCGTCACGCACCCCACGCCGGCCATGCGCCGGGCCATGGCAGCCGCCGAGCTCGGCGACGACGTCTTCGGCGACGACCCCACGGTCAACGCCCTGGAGGCGCGCGGCGCGGAGCTCCTCGGCAAGGAGGCGGGCCTGTTCGTCGCGTCCGGGACGATGGGGAACCTCGTCTCGCAGATGGCGCACCTTGGGCGCGGGCAGGAGCTCATCGCCTCGGCAGAGAGCCACATCGTCCAGGACGAGGCCGCGGGCCACGCGGTGGTCGTGGGCGCGAGCGTCCGGGCGATCCCGGACCGGCCGGACGGGATGCTCGACCTCGACGCGATCGCGGGCGCGTTCCGCGACCCGATGGACCCGCACGAGCCGATCACCGGTCTCGTCGCGATCGAGAACACGCACGCCCACTCCATGGCCCAGCCGCTGACGGTCGCGTACACGCGGGCCGTCGCGGACGTGGCGCATGCGCACGGCGTCCCGCTCCACGTGGACGGCGCCCGGTTCTTCAACGCCGTCGTCGCGCAGGGGGTCGCGCCGGCGGACCTCGCCGGGCCGGCCGACTCGATCAGCTTCTGCCTGAGCAAGGGCCTCGCATGCCCGATCGGCTCTGTCGTCGTCGGGAGCCGCGACTTCATCTGGCGCGCCCGTCGCGCCCGGAAGCTCCTCGGCGGCGGCATGCGCCAGGTCGGCGTGCTGGCGGCCGCCGGGCTCGTCGCGCTGTCGGACGGCCCGGATGGGACGATCGCCCGCCTCGCGGACGACCACGCGAACGCCCGACGGCTCGCCGAAGGGCTCGCGGACCTGCCGGGCATCGTCTCGCCCGGCGGAGCAGCACAGCCGTCCGAGGGCCGCCTTGACCCCGCGCGGGCCGCCACGAACTTCGTCGTCTTCCGGGTGGAGCGCGACCGCGCCGCGTTCCTCGACGCGCTCGAGCGCCGCGGCATCCTCATGGTCGCGTACCCGCACGGGACGGTCCGCGCCGTCACGCACTACGGCATCGAGGCGGCGGACGTGGACGCTGCGATCGCCGCCGTGCGCGACGCGCTCGCCGAGACGGCGGGTACGGCGCCAGCGCCCCGCCCCTCCTGAGGGCCCGCCGCGCCGGTGATCGACGGCGCGCTCGGTCCGCGCCCGACGGACGGCTCCGACCCCGCGCCCGACGAACGGCTCCGACCCCGCTCCCGACGGGCCGCTCCGACCCCGCGCCCATCGCGCGTCGGAGCCGCGTAGACTCCCGGGAACGCCCGGCGCCGGCCGCCTCCATCGACTGATGAGGCCGCCCGGCCAGCCCGCACCCGCGAGGACGCCGTGACCCAGATCGCTCTCCCGCGCCCCGCTCCCGCTGCCGACGCCGGACCGCTCGACGGGCGGTTCTGGGACCTCGTGGAGGAGCGGTTCCGGCGGATCGTCCGCACCCAGCCCACCTTCGCGACATACGTGGGCATCCACACCGAGGACGACCGCCTGCCGGACGGGGAACGCGACGCGGTCCTCGCCGAGATCGCCGAGGAGCGTGCCCACCTGGCTGCGGTCGAGTCGCTCGACGACGCCGGGCTCTCGCCAGCCGTCCGGTTCGAGCGCGACCTCGAGCGGAACAACGTCCGACGCGCTCTCTTCGACCTGGAGACCCACCGCGTGTGGGAACGGCGATCCACCGCGATGGACGCGATCGGCGATGGCCTCTTCCTCCTCTTCGCCCGCGACTTCGCGCCGCTCGCGGAGCGCCTCGAGTCGATGACATCGCGCCTCGAAGAGGTCCCGTTCTTCCTCGACGCGAGCCGCTCCCGCCTCGTCGGCACGCCGGTCCGCCTCTGGCAGGAGCTCGAGATCGAGGCCTGCGAGGACCTCCCGGGCCTCTTCGCCGAGATCCGCGCGGCCGGCGGCGGCGCCCTCGACCTCATCGGCACGGTCCGGCTCGGGAAGGCGATCGACCGCGCGAACGAGGCTCTCGAGGAGTACGCGGGCTGGCTGCGCGGGACGCTCGCGCGCGCGACCGACGACTGGGCGCTCGGATCCGAGCGGTTCGACGAGCTCGTCGCGCTCCGGGCCTTCGACGGCCTCGACGCCGACGCGATCCTCGCGGTCGGCGAGGAGCAGCTGCGCGCCAACCGCGAGGCACGCGTACGGACCGCGCGCGAGATCGACCCTTCGGTCGACGAAGCGACGGTCGTGGACCGCGTGAAGTCTGACCATCCCGCCACGTTCGACGAGGCGCTCGAGGAGTACCGGGCGGTCATGCTCCGCGCCCGCGCCCACCTCATCGAGCACGACATCGTCACGGTCCCGGCCGACGAGCGGATCGCCGTCGTCGTCACGCCCGCGTACCTCCG
>CAIYQJ010000123.1 GCA_903928275.1 uncultured Chloroflexota bacterium | reverse complement strand
GTGGGCGTCGGCGGCGTCGCCGGCGTGGCCGACCTGGCGGGCGCCGAGCTCGCGGCGACCACCGTGATCGTGTACGTGCCACGCTCGATCGCGCTGTCGTTCGGCGTCACGGTCGTCCAGCGGACCTCGTACGTGCCGATCCCGAGCGTCGGCGACGAGATCGTCATCTGGACCGCCTCGGGGTCGCCGGGCGCCACCCCACCCTTCGCGAGGACGGACCCGTCGGGCCCCAGAAGCTCCATCGAGCTTCGCGCGGGATCGATCCTCTCGGTGAAGTTGGCCATGATGAGCGTCGGTGATTCCGGCACCGTGCTGTTCGCCGCGGGATCCGCGCTCTCGAGCGTGCTGCGCCCGAGAACGGCCGCCGGCGCGAGAAGCGCCATGGCGGCGATTCCGACGCCGACGAGCGCGAGGAACAGGCGGGAGCGAGGAGCACGACGCTTCACGACGATCGACCTCCGCGTGGGGATGCGCTGAGTCTAGCGGAGGCGCATCGGCGGGCCCACGGACGAGTCCCACGGACGTGTCCCGCGGGCGCTCGCAGGGCGACCGCCGTGGGTGGCGCGCCGCTGACGCCAGGCGTCCGGCGCCGCCCCGCGTGCACCGACGCCCGCGAGAGGGCACACTCAGGCCATGGCACGTGCATGCCCCAACGGGCACCCGATCGACCCGGACGCGACGTCACGGTCCTGCCCCACGTGCGGTGCGCTGCTCGTCCCCGCGGAGGCCGCCGCTGCGCACGTCGCCCACGTGGGCGGCGCGATGCCGGATCGTGATCCCGGCCGGGTCTCCCCGAAGGCCATGGCGATCGGCCTCGGGCTCCTCGCCGTGGCGATCGGGCTGCTCTCCGGGTTCCTCCTCGTCAACCCCCCGGTGCCGGCGGCGTCGCCCTCGCCATCCCCGTCGGGCGCGACGCTCGTGCGCCTCGCCTGACGACGTCCCGGCCGCGCGCGGCCGCCCCGCCGTGGGCCTGCCCGGCGGTCAGCGGATCCCCGTGTCGAAGACGAAGTCCACCGTGGCGGTCGCCCCGCCGCCGACGGTGACGGTCTGCGGACCCGCCGCATGCATGATCCCCGTCACCGGCTGCGGCGTGAGCGTGTATGTCCCCGGCGGGACGGAGATCGCGTAGGCGCCGTCCGGACCGGTCACCGTGCGAGCGACCTCGCGGCCCGACGCGTCCGTCACGAGGATCGCGACGCCCGCGACGGGCCGGTCGGCACAGCTCGGGTCCGGGGGGAACCTCGCGACCGGGCAGGTAGGGCTGGCGCTCGCGTGGCCCACGACGCTGCCGCGAGCCGTCGTCGTGGCGCGCGGCTCAGCGGTCGCAGCCGGCGTCGGAGCCGCGGTCCGCGTCGGTGCACGGGTGGGCGCCGGAGCGGGAGGACGTGTCGGAGCGAGGGTCGGGATCGGCGTGGGGGTCATCCTCGGGGTGGCCGCCGGAGAGGCGGTGATCGCGGGCGGTCCCGATGCTCCCGCGGCGCCCGGGGTCGCCGTCCCGGTCGGGGGCAGAGAAGACGGCGCGGGCGCCGTACCACCCGGGGAGGGCGACGCAGACTGGACGGTCGCCGGGGCCGTGGGCGGCGCGCCATCTCCCGGCGGAATCTGGGTGGAGGCCGGTGACGCGGTCGTGGTCGCGCACGCCGCGAGCGTCACGACGACCGACATGACCAGAAGGGACCGCGGGCCGCGGCGCAGGCGAACGGGCAGGGGGAGCGGCGTCATCGACTAAGGGACGTCCAGCGTCGGCGATCGGTTCCGCGACCGATCGCACCTTGCCCGATCGTACCCGCCTCGTCCACCGAGGCGGGCGCGGCCTGCGCGGGCTCGCTCACCCGGCGCGCATGCGAGCGACGAGGTCGCGGAGCGGCGGGTTCGCGCGGTCCCGATCGGACAGGATGGGAAGGCCGTCCGACGTCACGGCCACCGCCGGCCAGGCGATCGCGGCGTCCGGGTCGTCCCAGGCGAAGCCAAGCTCGTCGGAGCCGTCGTACTCGTTCGTCACCAGGTAGACGAGCGTGAGCGGCTCGATGGCGAGGAAGCCGTGGGCCACCCCGGCCGGGATCTCGACCCAGGTGTCGGTGCCGGCCTCGCGCAGCTCCACGATGGGCGACGCGTCCCGAGCGGCGAGCATCGGGCGGACGTCCACGAGCGCGACGGTGGCGCGCCCGGCGGCCACGTACCAGCGGTCGAGCTGGCGACGGTGGAGGTGGAGGCCGCGGAGCACTCCCGCGGCCGAGACCGAGAGGTTGGCCTGGACCACCCGCGCGTCGGGCAGGCCGGCCCGCTCCGGTCCGAGGTCCACGAGATCGCCCGCCCGCCAGATCTCCGCGAGCCCGCCGCGGGTGTCTGCGTGGCGGACCGAGCGGCCCCAGGCGACGCCCGGGATCGGCGAGCGGCGGATCATCGGGAGCCGGCGGTCGTGGCGAGCCAGCGGAGGAGGGCCGGCGCGTAGTCGGCCATGGCCGCTTCGTGATCCCGCATCGGCTCGCCGCCCGGGAGGGGCGTGGGCGCAAGCACCGCGTGCCGCGGCGGCCGTGACGGCCGGTCGAACGCCGCGAGCGGCACCTCCTCGATCTCGGGGGCGATGCCCGAGAGGGCGAACGTCTCGCGCGCCCACCCCGCGCGGGAGACCGCGCCGCGGTTCGTCAGGTGATGCGTACCGCCGAATACGGGCGCACCGAGCAGCTCCGTGATCGCCTCCGCGAGATCGGGGAGGTACGTGGGCTGGCCCACCTCGTCCGCGACGAGCCGCAGCGGCCGGCCGTCGGCGAGTGCCCGGTCCGCGGCCACCAGGATCCGCGACGGGAAGTCGGTGCCCGGGGACCCGAAGAGCCACGCCGTCCGGACGATCGCGAGCTGCGGCCCGGCGACGCGGCCCGCGAGAGGCGAGTCGGGCTCGCCGTCGGCCGCGACCGGTCCGTCCCGCGCTTCGGCACCGATCGCGCCGACAGCCGCGAACGCCGCGCGAGCGGCCTCCTCCCCGACGAGCTTGCTCGCGCCGTACGGGTTCGCCGGGCCGACGGGGTCGCCCGGCGCGTACGCCGCGGCCCGGTCGCCGGCGAACACCTCGTTCGTCGACACGAGGACCATGCTCACGCCGCGCTCGACGCACGCCGTCGCGAGCTCTCCGACCGCCGTGGCGTTCCGTCGCATCGCGAGCGCCGGGTCGAGCGCGCAGCCGTCCACGTCCGTCCACGCGGCCACGTGGACGACGACGTCCGGCCGGTCACGGCCCAGGACGCGGTCCGCCGCGCCGGCGTCGTCGAGGTCGTGGTCGGGACGGTCCCACGCCACCGGTCCGGACGGCCCGGTCCAGGGCGCCTCTTCCAGCGCGGCGACGAGGGCCCGACCCAGTCGACCGTCGGCGCCGATCACCGCGACCTTCACGCGCCGAGATCCTCCGGCCCGTCGAGCTCGATCGCAGGCCCAACCGACGGGAAAGCTGCGACCGCCACGGTCGGGCCGGCACCCGATGTGCTCCCCCACCCCGGCGGAGTCGGGACCGGCTCCCCTGCGGCGATGCGAGCGCCGTACTGGCGTGCGTAGTAGTCGTCCCACCCCGCGTCCCGGATCGCGCGCCACCAGCCGGCGTTGTCGCGGTACCACGCCGCGGTGGCCGCGAGCCCCGCCGCGAACGGCACGGACGCGCGCCATCCGAGCGCCGCGAGCCGCGCCCCGTCCATCGCGTAGCGGCGGTCGTGGCCCGGGCGGTCGGGCACCCGGCGGACGAGGTCCCACGGTCGGCCGAGCGCCGCGAGGAGGGCCGCCACGATCTCGCGGTTCGCCCGCTCCGTCCCGCCGGGGACGTTGTAGATGGCGCCGGGCTCGCCGTGCTCGAGGACGAAGGCGATCGCCGCGGCGTGATCGGTCACGTGGAGCCAGTCGCGCCGCTGGAGCCCGTCCCCGTACAGCGGGATCGGCATGCCGAGGAGCGCGTTCGTCGCCACGAGCGGGATGAGCTTCTCCGGGTGCTGGAACGGGCCGTACGTGTTCGCGCCGCGCGTGAGCACCACGTCGAGGTCGAACGTCGCCCGATAGCTCCCGACGAGCAGGTCGCCCGCGGCCTTGGCGGCGGCATACGGCGAGCGCGGTGCGAGCGTGTCGCCCTCCCGGCTGCTCCCCTCCTCCACCGAGCCGTACACCTCGTCCGTGGAGACCTGGAGGAGGCGCGGGGCCGTCATCGGTCGGCCGCCGGCGGTCCGCCGCTCCCCGGCGCGCGCCAGCTCCGTCTCATGCCGGATCGCCTCGAGGAGCACGTAGACGCCGATGACGCCCGTTCGCAGGAATGCCTCCGGACCCAGGATCGAGCGGTCCACGTGCGATTCGGCGGCGAAGTTGACCACGGCGTCGGCCCTGGCCACGAGCGGCCCGACCGCTGCCGGATCGGCGATGTCGCCGCGCACGAACGACAGGCGCGGCGCCTGCTCGGGGTCGGCCTCGGCCGGCGCGAGGTTCGCGCGGTTGCCGGCGTAGGTGAGCACGTCGAGCACGGTGATGCGTGTGCCATCCCGGCGGGCGAGCACGTCGCGGACGAAGCAGCTCCCGATGAACCCGGCTCCGCCGCAGACGAGGATGTGCCTGCCGGGCCCGGGGCCGGGGCCAGCGGGGGATGTCACGGGGCCGGGCTCTCCGCGGGACGCCGGTCCGAAGGTCGCGCGGGGGGCGGCTCGAGCTCTCCGGCGAGGGAGGCGGCCGCCGCGAGCTCCGAAGCCCCGAGCAGGGAGTCCACCGTGCCGGCGTCCGTCCAGTCGCCCTCATAGCGACGCCAGAAGAGCCGGTCGCCGGGGATGTAGTGGTTGAGGACGTCCGTGATCTCGAACTCGCCGCGCCCTGACGGCGCGAGCCGGCCGATCACGTCGAAGGCATCGGGGCGGAGGAAGTAGACGCCGATCGGGATGAGGTCGCTCTTGGGGACCGCGGGCTTCTCCTCGAAGCCGACGACGCGCCCTCGCTCATCGATCTCCGCCACGCCGAACCGCTGCGGCTCGTCGACGCGGTAGAGCAGGGTCCCCGCGTCGTACGGGCCGGCCTCGAACTCGGCCGCGACCGACGCGAGCGCCGGGCCGCGAAGGATGTTGTCGCCAAGCACGACGCAGAAGGGGTCGTCGCGCACGAATCCCCGCGCGAGCCCGATGGCGTGGGCGATGCCGAGCGCGCCGCGCTGGTAGCGATACGTGAGGTCGAGGCCGAAGTGCTCGCCGTCCGCGAGCAGCTCCACGACGTCGCCGACGCTCTTCCCGCCGACGATGACCATCACCTCGCGGACGCCCATCCCGGCGAGCGTGGACAGCGGCCAGTAGATCATGGGCCGGTCGTAGATCGGCAGGAGATGCTTGTTCGTCACGATCGTGAGGGGATGGAGCCGCGTCGCGGTGCCCCCGGCGAGGATGATGCCCTTCATGTCGCGCAGCGTACCGCGGCGGCCACCGGTGCGGGGCGGCCGGACGGGGGTGCGGGACAGCCGGACGGGGGCGCGGGGCGGCCCGGATCGGCGGCCGCATCTCGGGACGTTCGGCGGCCGGGCCGGTCCGAACGGGCCGTGACGCCGGCGGATTCGCGCGCGACGATCGGGGCCATCGCAAAGGTGATCGAGAAAGGCAGTGCCATGCACCAGGGATCCGGGGGCGCGGTGGCAGATCCGCCGATCGTCGCGGCCGTCGTCTGGATCGGGCCGGACGGCGCGCTCGTCGCCCGCCGCGACGAGGCCGGGGTCGCGGAGGTCCGCGCGGTGGACCCGGATGACCCCTCGTCCTACCTGGCCGACGTCGTGGACGCCATCGGCGGAGCGCGGCGGGTCATCGTGCTCGGCCCGGACGACCTCCGTCTCGACCTCGAGCGCGAGTTCGTGGCGATCGGCCACCACCCCGAGCGCATCGCGGACGCGGCCTCGGTCGGCGGGCACGACGCGGACGCGCTTCTGGCGCGCCTGGCGGCCATCCCCGCCTGACCATTCGCGGCGCGACGGACGGGCGGCCGGCGGGGCGGCCCGGCGGTCGCCGGGGCGGACCGGGCGCGCGACGACCGCTCAGGGTACCCGCGCCACGACGGCCCGGGCCGCGCGGCCTGCGGGGCGGATCTCGTACGTGCCGACCGCGGCCGGCACCACGAGCGACTCGAACTCGCCGAGCGGCTCCAGCCACCCGGCGCCGGCCACGACGACGGCCCCGGCGACGACCGTGACAGCGTGGAACGAGCGGCCGGCCGTGTCCAGGCTCGCGGGCGCATCACTCACCGCGACCAGGTCGGCCACGAACTTGTCGCACTCGATCGCCGTGAGACGGTCGTCGGGTCGAAGCGTCACGGCGCGCGGTGGCACGACCGGGCCGAGGTGGACGCTCGCGAGAGATTGCTCGACGTGGAGTACCCGGCCCGCGGAGGCCGGACGACCCCAGTCGCTGACCCGGTAGGTGATGTCGCTCGACTGCTGGAGCTCGTAGAGCAGGATCCCGGGCCCGATCGCGTGCAGCGTCCCCGCGGGCACGAGGATGACGTCACCGGCATGCACCGGGATCCGTTCCACGACCGCGTCGAGCGCGCCGGCGCGTATCGCGGCGCGGATCGCGGCGTCCGGTGTCCCGGGCACGGTGCCGAGGATGATCTCGGCGCCGGGTGCCGCATCGAGAACGTACCAGCTCTCGGTCTTGCCGAGGTGTCCCGGGCCTTCGAGGCGCGCCGCGGTCGCGTCGTCCGGGTGCACCTGGAGCGAGAGCCACGCGGCCGTGTCGATGATCTTCGCGAGGACCGGGAACCGACCGCCCGCAGCGTCGATCCCCGCCGGCCCGAGGACGGCCGCCGGCTCGGCCGCCACGACCTCGGCCAGCGATCGACCAGCCCACTCGCCGCCCGCGACGGCGCACTCGTCCCAAACGACCCATGCCTCGCCGATCGGACCCGGATCCGGCACCGCGGCGGCCGCGGCCACGGGGAGCGGAGAGTCGAGGGACCCGAGCCGCGAGCCGCCCCACACGCGCGGGCGCAGCTCGGGGACGAGACGGAGCGGCTGGGGGCGAGGCGTCACTTCTCGTGCATCGTAGCGCCGCCGCGAGGGCCATTCGAGGGCCACGCCGCGGGCACGGCGACGGCCGCACCGCCGTGTCGCCGCATCGCCTTGTCGCCCTGTCGCCCTGTCGCCCTGTCGCCCTGTCGCCGTGTCGCCGAGCCGCAGGCGCTTCTCCCGGCCCAGGCGCCGAGCACCGGGCCCGGCGTCGCACGCCCGACTCGCCGCCAAGCGCCTGATCCCGCGTCGCGGGATGATGGGTGCATGACGAAGCGTGGCCGCGTCCGCGTCGGGCTGGCACTCGGCGGCGGGGGCTCCAGGGGATCGTTCCAGGCAGGGGCCATCGCCGCCCTCGTGGGCGACCTGGGACTGCGTCCCGACGTGCTCACCGGCACGTCCGCCGGTTCCCTGAACGCGATCGTCCTCGCACACGCACGCACCCCGGACGAGTATCCCGAGATGGTGGAGAGGCTCCTCGCCACGTGGGCGGGACTTCGCTCGGAGTCGGACATGTACGTGCCACGATCGTGGCTCGTGGACCTCACGCCGGGCCTGCGGCGATCGGCGATGGAGATCGCCGCCGGGCGGCTGTCGGTCCGCTCGGTCCTGG